>JBBQMW010000037.1:0-26655 GCA_038329265.1 Bacteroidales bacterium
AGGTCGGCTTCCGAAGCGGCATAAGAAATGCGGATACATTCGGGAGCGCCAAAAGCTTCGCCCGAAACCACACCGGTAAAGGCATTCGAAAGGATAAACAAGCCCATATCGTCGGCATTGTTGATAGTCAATGTGCCATCCGATTTTCCGAAGAATGACGAAATATCAGGAAATACATAAAATGCACCATCGGGTTTACTGGTTTTTACTCCGGGAATTTCGGACAACATCGAGAGTACCAAATTGCGGCGTTTTTCGAATTGAGTAACCATTGCTTGTACAGTATCAAGCGGTGCATTCAACGCGGTTACCGAAGCAATCTGCGAAACTGAGCATGGTCCGGACGTATATTGTCCCTGCAATTTATTGGCAGCTTTGGCCAGCCAAAGAGGGGCAGCAATGTAACCAATGCGGTAGCCGGTCATGGCAAATGCTTTTGAAACACCATTCACAACAACCACCTGATCTTTGATTTCCGAGAATTGAGCAATACTTTCGTGTTTAATTCCGTAAACAATGTGCTCGTAAATCTCGTCCGAAATCACGATGATGTTCGGGTGTTTGGCAAAAATATCGACAAAAGCTTTCAGTTCGGCTTTGGTGTAAACGCTCCCGGTTGGGTTGCTTGGGCTGCTGAACAGGAAAGCGCGGGATTTAGGAGTAATCGCTGCTTCCAATTGAGCAGGAGTGATTTTGAAATCGCTGTCAACCGTGGTTGGAATGATCACATTCACGCCTTCGTTTAGTTTTACCAACTCGATGTAAGTCACCCAGTACGGAGCCGGGATGATCACTTCATCGCCTTTATTGATCAAACATTGCAACAGGTTGGCAATAGAATGCTTGGCACCGTTCGATACAATAATCTGATTGGTTGTGTATTCCAGGTTGTTGTCGCGTTTGAGTTTGTCAACAATCGCTTTCAGCAACGAGGCATATCCGGGAACCGGAGAATAGGTAGAATAGTTATCATCAATGGCTTTTTTTGCAGCATCCTTGATGAAATCGGGGGTGTTAAAATCTGGTTCACCAACGCCCAAACTGATCACGTCGATGCCTTTTTCTTTTAATTCGCGGCTTTTCTGGGCCACAGCAAGGGTTGCCGACTCCGAAAGACACGCTACTCTGTCTGAAACTCTCTCCATAACTGATATTTAGATGTTATTAATGTCTGATATATTTTCGTGTGCAAGATAAGTAAAAAACTTATTGAGTGTATTTTCTTGTTTCAATTTGAAAATAAAAAGGCATAAAAATTTACGATTTGTTATTGTTTTCAATTGAAATCAAAAAATCATAGATTTTGCCTTGTAAATTCCGATAGTCTTCAGAACCGGAAACCAATACTAATTCTGAATTCGAAATCAACGAATTTAGCTCGCGGGCGGTTTCAATCGGATGTTTCTCATCATTCGGAATTGAAACGATCAGAGTAGGAACTGTTATCTGTGCAATTTGTTCACGGCTCGGAAAATCGGAGACAGCACCGCCGGTGTAAATACCTGAATAATATCCCGGTTCGAACCCCAACCGGAGATCGAGTAAACGTTGGCGGGTTCCCGGACGCATTTCCTCAAAAAATTCAGGTGGATCCTCATTCAACTCCATGATCCGTTTTAAAAGTTCCGGAAGCTTGTGCGGATTAGTTTTTGACGCCACTTTGTGATAAACTGCTTTTGCTCTTTTTCGGATTTCCCAGGCTGGGGGAGGAGTGACCAAAATCAACGCTCTCACCTTCTCCGGAAACCTGACGGCAGCATGGATAGCCGTTCCGGAACCCATCGAGCAGCCTCCAAGAATCATCGTACCGTAATTTTGATCTTCAGCTATTTCAATTAATTCATTGGTCATCGCATCCCACGAATAGTCGGCATCGGCAGCTTTTTCGCACACATTGTACCTGACCACCGACACTAATTTTGAAATCTGATCAAAATCAACGAGAGAATAAACCGAATCCGATTCAACAGAATTGAGCATTCCGTGTAGCCATATAAATGGCTGGCCTGAACCGGTAATATGTAGTAAGGGTAATTTCAAGTTAATTGTTGTAATTGTTGTAATTGTTGTAGGATTGTAGTAGTTGTAGTATTTTTTTCAACAACGACAACCCGTTAACAATGATAACTTAGTTTCAACCTGCTTTTTATTCAAATAATCCTTCGTCCCGAATTAGCATAAGTATCGAAGAGTGTGGGAGAATAATAAATTTCTCCTTATTGAATTCGATTTCCCAACCACTTTTGTTCAGGTAAACAGCCAGATCGCCTGATTTTGCCTGAAGCGGGACATATTGTACTGCTTCCTTTTTTTCTTTCCACGGTTCATCGGCATCGGTCATCGCCGGAATCGGGTATCCCGATCCAACTTTGACGATATATCCACTGTGTGTTTTTTCGTTTTCCTGAACATTAGGTGGCAGATACAATCCCGAAGCTGTTTTTCCTTGCGGATTCTTGGGACGGATAAGTACCCGGTCGCCTATTAGGATAAATTTCTCCAGATCATTTTCTTCGATAACTAACGACATCTGAGTTTTCTTTTTGAATTCAATACAAAGATAAAACAATCGGTCTGAAACATCAGATTTCTTCTAAAAAGGAATTTTTTTTTCGATCTGAATATTTTTTACAGCCATTTCGAAAATATTTTCTTTAGGTTTTTACACCTGATTTCAGTAAAAATGAGCTTAAAATAAAAGAAATCTAAAAAAACTTTAAAATATTACAATAATTAAATGACTGTATATTAATGTATTAAAAAATAATTCAAAAATATTTAGTACTATGTGTTGCATGGTATCATTTAAAAGATATATATTTGCAGTACAAATAACAATGCAACGAAAGGTAGAATTTTAAGAAAAGAACTATATCGATTGTAACGAAATCAAAAAACAAACGTCTTACGAATAGAAAACAAATTTTAGAAACAAAACACAACTTAAAAAACAGGAGAATAGAATCATGAAAACAACAAACAATGCTCAGAAAACAGTGAATGGTCAGATTAGAAAAATGGTTTTACGTGGTGCTGCATTTATCGTCAGCTTAGTATTAATCAGTTGGTCAGTTGTTGCCCAAAGTTATTTCGAGCAAGTTTTAAACGACTACACCTACGGCAAAATGGCAATGACCGGAATTGAAGAAACCCAGAAGACTCTCGAAGCGAATGCTACAATCCATGCAATTGAAGCAATGCGTGTGGAGGAAAGCAATTTTGCTGCAACAAATTTTGCTGCAATTGAAGCCGTATTAGAACTTCAGGTTGAAGAATATCATGCAGCTGATTTTGTTGAAACGGAACTTTCATCTGAAACTGAAAACTGGATGAATACGGCTACAGAAATGAATTACAAAGCAATAGAAAAAGCATTGGAACTTCAGGTAGAAGTATATGATGCGGCAAAATTTGTAGCAACTGAACTTTTAATCGAAGCAGAAAACTGGATGAACACCTCTGCCAATAAAAGCATGGACTCTATCGAGGCAAATTTTACCAATCAGGTTGAAGTATATGATGCAGCAAAATATGTTGCAGCAGAATTTACAGCCGAAGCTGAAGCCGAAACCGCTAAGGAAGCTGATCAGCAAGTTGAAAAATATGTCGCCCACCAACTGTCACATTTAAATCGCAGCAACAAATAGTATATCCTTAATAATTAACACTTAAACTGAAATATATGAAACGCTTAACACGCTCAAACGAAAAACAAGTAGCTGGAGTAATCAGCGGAATTTCAAACTATCTGAACCCCGAACTCGATCCGGTAATTTTACGCCTTGCTTTTGCCATCACAACATTTTTTCTCCCGTATTTGATTTTGATTTATTTCGGGATGGCTTTGATTATACCTAATGAAAAAGTGAGTTATTCGAAATAGAACCTGTCCTGAAGATTTCAACGAGATCCGATCTTTCTGAAAAAAGATCGGATCTCGTTGCTTTGTTTATCTTTGAGCTTGAATCTTAAAACAAAACAGCCTTTTGCTTGTTTTGACAACTAAATAATATTGAACTATGACCTTTTATTCAATTAAGGATCTGGAATATTTATCGGGTGTAAAAGCTCATACTATTCGTATTTGGGAAAAGCGTTATCAACTCCTTTCGCCTGAAAGATCAGATACCAATATCCGTTCGTATTCTGATGACGATGTGCGCAGGATACTGAATGTGGCCATGTTGATTAAAAACGGATACAAAATTTCGAATGTGGCTGCATTCGATACCGAAAAACTTCAATCGGAAGTACTCCGCATTAACCGGAATTTAACCGATCCTGAAAAAGATGTCGATCAGCTAATGTTCCATACTGTAAATCTGGACACATTTGGTTTTGAGGGTTTACTCGACAAAATTATTGCTGAATTTGGATTTCAGAAAACCATCCAACAGGTGATTTTTCCGTTATTTGAGAGAATTGGAATTTTATGGCAGGCGGGTTCAATTTTTGTAGCTCATGAACATTTTGTGTCGAATCTTATTCGAAACCGGATTATCACAGAAACAGGTAAGTTTCAGAGGAATGAATCAGCCCAAACCGTTTTGTTTTTTCTCCGCGAAAATGAATGGCACGAGATGGGGTTGCTCTATTTTAATTTTCTGGCAGTTGAAGCCGGATTGCATTGCGTGTATCTTGGCCAGAGTTTACCCTTCAGCGATTTGACGAATTTGCTAGCAAGCACCCGGTTCGACTATGTTTGTACTTCATTCACTTCAGCTATTGAAAAGACTGAGCTCGAGCAATACCTGACAAATTTATCGCTGGTATTTAATTCGAATAAAATATTTGTGACCGGCAGGCAAATCACCATCATGAAACCCAAATTGCCTTCGAATGTGGTAGCTATTAAAAATCACAATGATTTTTTCAGGAAGATTTCCGGATAAACTAAGTTCAATTTTCAGTTATTGCAAATATCTAACTGATATTAATGAAGTTTATTTGAGTTACGCGATGATGTGATAAATTGCAAAGAAATGGAGTACACTACCGGTCAATACAAATAAATGCCAGATTCCGTGGCTGTATGGCAGGTTTCTCCACATGTAAAAAATAACTCCCACAGAATAAGCAATTCCTCCCAAGACCAGAAATGTCAGGCTTTCCATAGGAAGGCTCAGGTAAATTTGCTTACCGGCTAAAACAAACATCCAACCCATAATTAAATAGATTGCTACCATTAGTTTCCTGAAACGGTGAAGGTAAATGGATCGAATTACTGCGCCCACCAGCGCAACGGTCCAGATGATTGCAAATAAAGTCCAGCCCCATACTCCGCGCAATGATGTGAGCAGAATTGGTGTATAGGTTCCGGCAATGAGTAAAAAAATAGAAACATGATCGAACCGCGCAAACAGGTTTTTGATTTTCGGGTTTGAAAAACTATGGTATAATGTCGACGATAAATACAAAAGTATCAGGGTGAAACCATAAATTGAGAAACTCACCAAATGCCACACATCTCCATGCTTCCCGGCTACCACGATAAGCACGACAAGCGCGGCAATACTCAGCAAAGCTCCAATTCCATGGGTGATGCTGTTAATAATTTCTTCTCCGGAATTAAGTTGGCGGTATGTTTTTGCCGATGGTATATTCATATTCAAAATCCTTTTCAAAGGAAACGATTGACTATTCGATTTGTTTAGTCCAGGTTGTTATCTAAAGGTTAACAGTGCATTGCTCAGATGTTGGTCTTTTCATCGATGAGGTAGGAGTTTCGTTCCGAAGAATTGCGGAAGTTCAGTTCGGCCAGAAAACCGGCCAGAAACAGCTGTGTTCCGATAATCATTGCAACGAGTGAAATATAAAAATAGGGGCTTTCGGTTACGCGAGGGGCAATTTCGTTATTTAGGGTGTGATAAAGTTTCTGAGAACCAACCCAGATGGCAGCAGCCAACCCGGCTATAAACATGAGCGTGCCAAATAATCCAAAGAAATGCATGGGACGCTTGCTGAATTTCGAGATAAAAATGACCGAAAGTAAATCAAGTGGTCCCCTGATAAATCGTTCGATTCCAAATTTGGTTGTTCCGAATTTTCGTTCCTGATGTTGAACGACCTTTTCTCCAATTCGTTTAAAACCTGCCCATTTTGCCAGAACAGGGATGTAGCGATGCATATCGCCGTATACTTCAATACTTTTAATGACTTGTTTCCGGTAGGCTTTTAGTCCGCAGTTAAAATCGTGGATTTTTATTCCTGTCATTCTTCGGGCCGTCCAGTTGTAAAATTTACTTGGAATGTTCTTCGAAAAGATAGGATCATAGCGTTTTTTCTTCCAACCGGAAACAAGGTCATAGTTCTCTTCGGTAATCATGCGGTATAAGCCCGGTATTTCCTCCGGACTGTCTTGTAAATCGGCATCCATGGTAATTACAACTCGTCCCTCCGCTTGGGCAAAACCGCAATACAAACCTGCTGATTTTCCGTAGTTACGCCTGAATTTAATTCCCTTAATGCATGGATTTTGCCGACTGAGTTGTTCAATAAGTTCCCACGAACCATCGGTGCTGCCATCGTCAACCAAAATAACTTCGTAGTTGAATTTATTGGTACGCATGACATTTTCAATCCATGAAGTTAATTCAGGAAGTGATTCAACTTCATTGAAAAGGGGTACAACTACGGAAATATCCATCGGTTTTATTCTCCTGTTTTTACATCTTCCATCGCTTCATCAAAAGCATCCTCGTTAGGCTGCTTTTTAATAAAAATGGAAGACAACAAAGATATGATTGTTCCCATAAATACCGAGCCAACCAATCCCATGATCGACATCCAGCCTGGAGTTAGCATTTTCGAAGCCATTGTCATCGCAACTTCAATCTGATCTTCACTCATTCCTTTTGCCAGCATGGCTTCCTCCTGAACAACTTTCATTTGGTCAACCAAACCCGGATCGATGAAAGTATATAGTATAAGCGTGTATAAGGCGGTAACGAATCCGGCAAAAAGCATAATGGCAGTGCCAAATCCTACAGCTTGTCCATACGAAATCACTCCGTTCAACTCTTTATTGCGGTATTGGATTTGGCAAATTACAATCCCAACAACGGTAAGGGCCATCGAAATATAGCCTACATTTTGATTCAGAATGAAGCCTGTAACATAAAGAATGACAGAGAATAAGGTTAAGACCAAAGCAAGGTATAAACCATAAACCATAGCCGATTTCCAAAAGGTTGAATTTTGTTCCATAGTGTTTGTTTTTTTTCGTTTGTGATTAACAAATATATTTGATTTTATTGATAGCGCTGAATGTTTCGGATTATTTTATGGATTGATCGGAAAGTTTATTTTTTTTTGAATGAATACTAAGCTGATCGTTAAAGTATTAGTTTGTCCGGGGTGAAAAAAATTACAGGCATCGCCTGAATTCATTTGCAGGGAAGGCTTTTTTTTCTACTTTTGCGCCGGGTAAGTCCTGTACGACTAGCTCCCGTCGAATTCCCCCAGGGTTGGAAGACAGCAAGGGTAGATGGTTGAGCGGTGCGATGCAGTAAGCTTACCCACTTTTTATGCTTTTTTTTGCCGAATTAGCTCAGTTGGCCAGAGCACGTGATTTGTAATCTCGGGGTCCTCAGTTCGAATCTGAGATTCGGCTCATTGAATAAACGTTCTGAAAGTATTGTTTGGGGAGATACCAAAGTGGCCAACTGGGTCTGACTGTAACTCAGATGACGTACGTCTTCGTAGGTTCGAATCCTGCTCTCCCCACAGAAAAGTTACAAGTTACAAGTTTCAAGTGTTCTTTCTGAAACTTGGAACTTGGAATCTGGAATTAAATTGCGGGAGTAGCTCAGCTGATAGAGCATTAGCCTTCCAAGCTAAGGGTCGCGAGTTTGAATCTCGTCTCCCGCTCAAAAAAGTGTTCAGAAATGGACACTTTTTTTGTTTGTATTAACTTTCCTCAATACTTATTTACCGATTTCTCAAGTAATGCTTTTTTGTCATTTATATCTTGAAACTAACCTGTATTTCTGCAAACAGGGCTTGTGAAATCCTTCAACTATTCCAATATTTGTCTTTGATTCTGATGGTTTAAAATTGTTGCATCGACCAATCTGAATCAGGACAATTAATGATATTATTTTAATCGTATGGATATCCTCAGAGAAATCACACCATTAACTCCGCACGATTGTTTTTCAATTTTTTCGCGCGAGAAGCAGCAATTCGATTTCCCGTTGCATACGCATGACGATCTTGAATTGAACCTCATTCTTGATGCTTCAGGAGCCCAGCGAATCGTTGGCGACCACCTCGAAATGATTGGAGCCAAAGAGCTGGTTTTGGTTGGCTCTAATCTGACTCATGGCTGGTTTACCCATCAATGTTCCGGTAACTCAATCAAAGAAGTAACCATTCAATTTCACAAAGACCTGCTCGACGAGCGGTTTTTGCGCCGGAATCAGATGGTGAATATTCGCAATATGATTGAAAACGCGAAACGGGGAATCTTATTTCCGGAAGTAGTAATTGACATCATTTCTCCCCGGATTCTAAATCTGAAAGATAGAACCGGGTTTGATTCAATTCTGGAATTGCTATCGATTATTCACGATCTTTCCATTTCCAGAGACATCCGTTTACTTTCCAATTCAACATTTACCCCGGAAAAATACAAATACGACAGCCGCCGAATTGAAAAAGTTTTTGAATACCTGAATACCAATTTCAGACAACAAATTACGCTTGCCGATGTAGCAAAAATTGCAAATATGTCGGAGGTTTCGTTTAGTCGTTTCATCAAACGGCACACCGGATTTTGCTTTGTCGATAGTCTGAATGAAATCAGGCTGGGGCATGTTTCCAGAATGTTGCTTGATACTTCTCAAACCATTGCTGAAGTTGCCTTCAATTGTGGATTCAATAATATCGCTAATTTCAACCGGATTTTTAAAGCGAAGAAAGGATTAACACCCAATGAGTTTCGGAAAAATTATGACGGGAAACGAATTTTCATCTGATGCGATTCAGTTTTTACGGCTGGAGTAAATGAAGAAAAAGTACCAGCTTTTATCTGAATTGTATTAAGTGTTCATCATATTTTCGGTTTATTTTGTAAGAGTGAAATTGCGTGGTTGAGTGAGACTCCGTATCAATAAAAACTCGCAGTACTCATTCCAGTTTTTAGATAAAGTGCAAGTAATCAAATTAATCATATTTCGTCATGAATCCAAAATTTAAAAAGAAGGTAAAAAAACTGTTTGCCAGACATGAAGAGTTATTGTCGGCTAAAAACAAGAAAGTTAAAGAAGGAAACGGAATCTTTGATCGTTATAAAAACCCGATTTTGACTGGGGCTCATGCCCCAGTGATCTGGCGTTACGATCTGGATGAAAATACAAATCCATACCTGATGGAACGCATCGGAATCAATGCCACGATGAACTCAGGCGCCATGAAATGGAACGGGAAATACATTCTGGTTGTTCGTGTTGAAGGAGTTGATCGCAAGTCGTTTTTCGCCATTGCCGAAAGCCCAAACGGAGTCGATAATTTCCGCTTTTGGGACTTCCCGGTAATCCTTCCTGAAACTGAAATTGCGGATACCAATGTTTATGATATGCGTTTAACTGCTCACGAAGACGGTTGGATTTATGGCGTTTTCTGTTCCGAGCGCAAAGATCCGAATGCTGCTCCCGGCGATTTATCATCAGCTGTTGCTGCTGCCGGAATCGTACGAACCAAAGATTTGCTGACATGGGAACGTCTTCCGGATTTGAAAACCAAAAGCCAGCAGCGAAACGTAGTTCTTCACAACGAATTTGTTGACGGAAAATATGCCTTGTACACCCGCCCTCAGGATGGGTTTATTGATGCCGGAAGTGGCGGTGGTATAGGCTGGGCGCTGATCGACGATATGACCAATGCCGAAGTGAAAGAAGAGAAAATCATCAATTTCCGCTATTATCATACCATCAAGGAAGTGAAAAACGGCGAAGGACCGCATCCGATTAAAACCGATAAAGGTTGGCTGCATCTGGCTCATGGTGTCCGCGGTTGTGCTGCCGGTTTGCGCTACGTGATATATTTATACATGACTTCGCTCGAAGATCCGTCCAAACTGATTGCTGAACCGGCTGGCCACCTGATGGGACCAATTGGAGAAGAACGTATTGGCGATGTGTCGAATGTGTTGTTCACCAATGGCTGGATTGCTGATGAAGACGGGAAAGTTTTCCTTTATTATGCTTCCTCGGATACACGAATGCACGTGGCTACTTCAACAGTTGACAAATTGGTTGATTATTGCCTGAATTCGCCCGCTGATGGCTACCGTTCGGCGGCCTCAGTCGAAACGCTGAAAGCCCAGATCTCGAAAAATTTGGCTATTCTGGAAAAGAAGTAGTTCCAAATTCCAAATTTCAAGTTTCAGGTAGACACAAATTGGAATTTGAAACCTGGAATTTGGAATTTTTTAATTTAAATAACTTCTCCAGAGTTTTATACTGTTTATACAACTCTGGAAAAGTTAAAAAACCTAACTAAAACTCATACTATGATTATTGAAAAAATTAGCTTGAAAGAGAAAATCGGATACGGATTCGGCGACGCAGCCTCATCCATGTTCTGGAAGATATTTGGGATGTATTCCCTGTTTTTTTATACCGATGTCCTTGGAATAACGGCTGCTGCTGCCGGAACAATGTTTCTTGTAGCACGTTTGTGGGATTCGTTCTTCGATGTATTTGTAGGAATCATTGCCGACCGCACTAAAAGCCGCTATGGAAAATATCGTCCATATTTATTATGGTTTGCTATTCCATTTGCTGTAATGGGTGCAATTACTTTCTTTGCTCCTGATTTTGGCGAAACCGGAAAATTAATCTATGCCTACGTGACTTACTCACTAATGATGATCGTGTATTCGATGATTAATGTACCTTATGCGTCTTTGCTTGGAGCTATTTCTTCTGATCCTACCGAACGCAATTCGCTTTCTTCTTATCGCATGTCGTTTGCATTCATCGGTAGTTTTGTGACTTTTATGTTACTGCAGCCAATGATTGATTTTTTCTCCAAAACATTTGGTAATGAAACTGTAACGCAGGCTGCAAAAGCTGCTGAATCTTCGATAAGTACCTCTCCGGTTGGATGGGTGATGGGCGTTGGCGCGATAGGACTGATCTGCATTGTCTTGTTTTTGCTGTGTTTCAGTTGGACTAAAGAAAGGGTAGTACAAATTGAGAGCGAAGAAAATGTTACCATCAAGCAGGATTTGAAAAATTTGCTTCACAATGCTCCCTGGTGGATTTTAGTTGCAACTGGTTTGGCAGCCTTACTTTTCAATGCGGTCCGCGACAGTGTTGCCATTTATTTCTTCAGAGATTATGTGCAGGTAAACTATCGGATGGCAGGAACAGGATGGGACATGACCACAATTTACTTTCTGGTTGGTCAGGCCGCCAACCTGATCGGGGTAATGGCCGCACCTTCCATTTCCAGAAAATATGGTAAAAAAAGGACCTATATGATTGCCATGTTAATTGCCGGAATATTAAGCACCGGTTTCTATTTCATACCGAACGATATTACCTGGATCCTGATTTTTCAGTTCATGATCTCCATTTTCGCCGGATATGTACTACCATTACTGTGGTCGATGTTTGCAGATATCGTGGACCATCAGGAATTACTTACCGGCCGCCGTGCAACCGGGTTGATTTTCTCCTCCTCATCCATGTCCCAAAAACTGGGCTGGGCTTTTGGTTCAGCAATGAGTGGATGGATACTGGCGGTGTTTCATTATATGCCTGATGCGGTGCAACAAAGTCAGGAAACAATATTTGGTGAGCACATCATGATCAGCCTAATACCTGCACTTTGCTGTGTCCTGGCTTTTGTTGGTATGATGTTTTATCCGCTTACGGATAAAAAAGTAAGGGAGAATTCGGAACAGCTTGCACTAAAAAGAAATAATAGCATAAGCTAATAGATGCTGACTCATCCGATGTTTTCAAGTCATCGGATGAGTCGACCCAAGACTAAAAAAATGTCAATACAACAACTCAAGTCCGAAGTTCGTGAAGAACTTATTCAAAATATTTTGCCCTTCTGGTCAACCAAAATGATTGATCCAAACGGCGGTTTTTATGGTCAGATTTCCGGAGAAGGAAAAGTGATCGCTGAAGCTGATAAAGGTGGAATCCTGAATGCGCGCATTCTTTGGTCATTTTCATCAGCATACCTTCATGAGAAAAACCCGATATATCTTGAAATGGCCAACCGCGCCAAATCATACATCCTGGAGCATTACTTCGATCAGGAATTTGGAGGAACTTATTGGATGATTTCGTCGGATGGAAAACCTGTCGATACCAAGAAGCAGATTTATTCGCAGGCATTCTTTATCTATGCTTTTACTGAACATTTCCGCGCAACAGGCGAAGAATCAAGCCTTCAGACTGCCGTTGAATTGTTCCGGATCATCGAAAAATACAGTTTTGATACGGAACTGAATGGCTATTTCGAAGCATACAGCCGCGATTGGAAACTTCTCGAAGACCTTCGTCTTAGCGAGAAAGATGAGAATGAGAAGAAAACCATGAATACGCATCTTCACATTCTGGAAGCTTACACCAACCTTTTTCGGGTTTGGAAAGACGATGAACTTAAAAAGCAACTGCTAAACCTGATTTTGATTTTTACTGAAAAAATCGTTAATCAGCAGACCCACCATTTGGATTTGTTTTTCGATGAAAACTGGAACACGAAATCCACGATTGTATCGTTTGGTCACGATATTGAAGCTTCGTGGCTGATTGATGAGGCTGCACGGGTACTGGGCGATACGAAATTGCTGGCTGAAGTTCAGAAAATATGTATCAAGATTGCTGAAGCTTCTTGCGAAGGATTGCAACCCGATGGCAGCATGGTGTATGAAACCGACAAAGGACATCTGGAATCTGATCGTCATTGGTGGGTGCAGTCGGAAGCTTTAGTGGGTTTTCTGAATGCGTATGAACTGACTGAAAATTCGGAATGGCTCAATAAGGCAGAAAACTGCTGGAAATATATCTCAGAAAAACTGATTGATCGGGTAGGAGGAGAGTGGTATTGGAGTATATCCGATGCAGGAATTTCCAACCGATTTGATGATAAAGCCGGCTTCTGGAAATGTCCGTATCACAACAGCCGCATGTGCCTGGAAGTGATGATGCGGGCGGAGAATGATTATCAATATTGATGTGTAAATATTGGACAAATATCGATATCTTTCTGATTTGTAAAGAAAAATAGTCATTAGGAAATTTTCCAGATGACGAATGACACTTTTCTATCTTATCAGGTTTAAATACAACCTAATTTAATAAACATGAATCGACGTAATTTTTTCGGAACAGCAGTTGTGGGTAGTGTTGGTCTGGCAGCTATCCCTTCAATTCTTGCGGCTTCAATGCCAGCCAGTGAAAAGAGGCAAAAAGGTATTTTATCAAGCCTGAAAACCGGTGATGTGATTCTTTTTCAAGGAGATTCAATAACCGATGCCGGACGCGACAGGGTGAAAGAAGAAGCTAATTCTCCCGGATCATTCGGGATGGGATATGCTTATCTGGCTGCTGCCAATTTGCTAAATACCATTGCTGCTGAACAACCTGTAATTTACAATCGTGGAATTAGCGGAAACAAGGTTTTTCAGTTGGCAGAACGCTGGCAGAAAGATTGTCTGGATTTAAAACCAAAAGTTTTGAGTATTCTGGTTGGTGTCAACGATTTCTGGCACACACTCGATTACAACTACGATGGTACTGTTCAGAAATACGAACAAGATTACAGGCAATTATTGCTCGACACAAAGAAAACACTTCCGGAAATCCAGCTCGTTGTTTGTGAGCCATTTGCCGTTTTGGGGTGTAAAGCGGTAACCGAAAAATGGTACCCGGCTTTTGATGGATACCGGGTTTCAGCAAAGAAATTGGCAGAGGAATTCGATGCAACATTTATACCATTTCAGGCCATTTTTGATGAAGCTCAAAAATATGCTCCGGGCAAATACTGGACTGGCGACGGAGTTCATCCGTCGATGGCAGGTTGTTCCCTGATGGCCGAAGCCTGGCTGAAAGCGGTCAGATAGAAATAGTCAATAGTCAATAGTCAATAGTCATTAGTCAATAGTCATTAGGAAAAAGAAAAGGGAAAAAGGTAAAAAGGGAAAAGTGTGAGTTTTGCAGCATATCAGGACAAATTTCTATTAATTTTTCCTCTTTCCTTTTAAAAAATAAACCAGGGCAGACTAACCTGCCCTGGAAAGGATCTACCGGGAATTGATTGATTTATTTTCAGAGAACCGATAGGATTTTTTTGAATTATCAAAATACAATCAGTTATAAAACTACATGCGAATGGTTTTAGTATATTAAATCATACAATTAATTTGATTTGAGCATTCGCTATGGGTTAAATCAGCTATTTTTAGAGCTTGAAAATTTAACTCCAAAAAAATATACCTATGAACGTTTCGGAACAACCTTTTTATTTTAGAGCAACTATAATGCTGTGCATGTTTGCTTTAATTATTGCTTTTATGATTCTGGCGCAAAACTTACTTATTCCATTGATCGTTGCCATTTTTTTTACATTTTTATTACTTCCTGTTTCCCAAAAACTTGAACAGTGGCGATTTCCAAAGATCTTGGCCATTCTGGTCAGTATTCTCATAGCCTTCTTTATTATTGTGGCATTGCTATACTTTTTCTTTGGACAGATTTCTAGTTTTTTAAACGATTGGCCGATAATACAGAAAACACTTTCGGTCAAATGGGACAGTTTGCAGCAGTTTGTCATTGAAACTTTCCATGTCAGCAAAATCGAACAGGAGGCATGGCTGACCGATAAAATAAAAGAAAATGCAAGTACCGGAGGAGTATTGGTGTTTGGAATCTTCTCGGCAACAACTTCATTTCTGGCAAGTTTCTCCCTCATACCGATTTATGTATTTTTCCTGACCTTTTACAAGGAAAAGATTAAAGAGTTTGTGCGAATTATCTCAAAAGAAAAACGTGAAAATGAAGCAGTACTGTTGGTTAAGAAAGTTTCTAAGGTTTCCCAAAAATATGTGATTGGTATTTTCCTCGATGTGATTATTCTTTCGGTATTAAATTCCATAGGTTTTCTTATTATTGGTTTACCACATGCCATTTTGTTTGGTGTTCTTATTTCGATGCTGAATATTATTCCATACGTAGGAGTATTGATTGGTAGTCTATTACCTATTCTGATGGCACTTTTAACCTTTGATGCAATTGGATATACCATTGCTGTTGCCGGAGTTTGTATTTTAGTTCAGTTTCTCGACAACAATTTTATTACCCCAATGGTGGTTGGAGGTAGCGTAAGTATTAATCCGTTAACAGCTCTGATTGTATTAATTATCAGCGCACTGATTTGGGGAATTCCGGGCATGGTGCTTTGCATGCCAATAACCGGCATGCTGAAAGTTATATGCGATAATGTTGACTCGTTAAAACCGTATGGATTCTTGCTTGGTGAAGAAACCAAATATGGCGAACAAAAAATGAACAGAAACAGGTTGAAAAGTGTTTAGTTATTAATTCTGTTCCGAGGTAAAAACATTTTACATTTCCTTGCTTTTCGGACTGAATCTCGGTATATTGCATCGTAAAATTTTCACGTTGATAAAATTGCAGTGTAAGATAGTTCTAATCATAAACAATTAAATTTTAAGATCATGAGTTCAGGAAAAGTGTTATTAGGTGTATTGGCAGGCGTAGCTGCCGGTGCATTAATCGGAATTTTGTTCGCTCCTGAAAAAGGAACAGAAACAAGGAAAAAAATTGTTGAAAAAGGAGAAGATTACGTTGATGGAATTAAAGAAAAAATCAATGGAATCGTCGACGATTTGTCTAAAAAAATGGATGGCGTAAAGGCAAAGGCTGAGAAAATGGTTGATAACGCTAAAACGAAGGTTGAAGATGCAAAAGTATCTACCAATTAATTCGTACAAATCTACCGTTTCATGAATAATTTGAAATTAGACGAACAATCTGTTTTAATTGAGTCTCTACTCGAAAAAGGTGAACGATACGGCAAAACGACGCTCGAACTACTGAAACTGAAAACACTCGACAAATCAGCCGATGTAATTTCGAACATGGTATCGTGGATCGTTGTGGCAGTTTTTGCCGTATTGTTTTTTTTGATCCTGAATATAGGTATTGCCTTATGGTTGGGCGAACTCATGGGCAAATCCTATTATGGCTTTTTTGCTGTTTCAGGATTTTACGCTGTTCTAGCGCTTGTTTTCGTGATATTTAGGAAACAATTTATTAAAGAGCCTTTAAACATTTCAATTATTACCCAGGTACTCGAATAAATACCATGGAAAAACAAAACGCAATCAGTTCGCTCAAAGAATCCATCCGCTTGCTCGAAATCAAACAGGCCGAAGAAGGTCTGCTACTGAAAGAACAATTTTCGGTAACTATTGAAAGTTTAAAGCCGATAAACCTGTTTAAATCTACAATCAAAGAGATGACCAATTCGGTTGATTTGAAAAGTAACCTGTCGGAAACGATATTATCAATATTAGCTGGATTTCTTACAAAAAAAATGATGGTCAATTCAAAAAGTGGCCCATTTAGAAAAATATTAGGCGTCATTCTTCAATTTGGTGTAACAAGTGTAATTGCCCAAAATGCAGATAATATCAGGGAATTTATAAATAGAATGGCCGATAAGTTTCTTCGTACCGAAGCTGAAGAAGTCCCTGAAACTGAAGTTTAGTCTGATTAAATTAATCTCTCCCATTTAAACTCGTCGCCTTATTTTACGTTTCATCCACCTGAAACAACGATCCGGTATAACTTTCTCAACATTTCAATAAATCAAGCTTTTGAAACTATTGATTTGGCTAGATTTCTTTTGCTTAGTGATAAACTTGTAATTGCTGTTAACCGAATCTATTATGGTATGTATTATGCTTTGACTGCTTTAGCTTTAAAGAATAAATTTGAAACCTCAAAGCATGGTCAGTTAATTGGTTGGTTTAACAAAGAATTTATATCAACTGGGAAAGTTGATCCAAAATATGGTAAGATTTTACGGAATGCGTTTCAAAATAGAACGAAGAGTACTATGATGCCTTTGTAGGCTTTTCTACCTTTGAAGTTGAATCAATGTTAAATGAAATGGTTGATTTTATTGACCAAATAAAGGAAATTTTAGATCGGTAATATTTTAAAATTCTGTTTCTGATTCATCGACTCTCCTATATAATTTAAATTCCCAATCCTTCATTAATGGTAAATCCCGTTTCGCCTGTATTAATGTTGATAGCTGTTTTATGTCAGCGATCAACTATTATCTTTGGATTTCATTTTGATTTACGATTTATGAAACGGATTTTCCCATTACTTTTTACTTATTTTCTGATTAGCTCCTTGCTCCTGAATGCCCAGAAAATTGAAAAAAAACCACTTACAGTCAACGATTTTGCTGCTTGGAAAGTGGTCAATAATCCAATTGTTTCGAACGATGGAAAGCTTGTAGCTTTTGAAATAAATCCGCAAAAAGGTGATGGAAATTTGGTCGTTAAATCGATTGATTCAAAGAATGTTGATACGTTGTCGAGAGGATTCGAAGCCCGTTTTTCTCCTGAATCTGATTTCATTGTCTATAAAATTAAGCAACCTGCCGATTCCATCCGGAGTGCAAAAAAGAAAAAGCTTAAAAAGGAGGAAATGCCCAAAGACAGTTTGGGAATTCAGGTATTCAGTAATCATAAAAGCTATGGTTTTCCAAAACTGAAACAATACTCACTTCCGAAGGAAAATGCGCGATGGATAGCTTTTTTGACGGATATGAAGAAACTAGATGTAAATAAGGAAAAAGGAAAAGAGGAAAAGCCTGATCAATCAAAGCCAAAAAAGGGAAAAGATGAATCAGCTGATCAGAAAAGTCAATTGGTTTTATTTCGGGTTGAGACAGGAGATACTGTTTGTTTTCAGAATGTTACCGAATATTATTATGCGCCAAAAGGTAAAAGCATCACTTTTATTCGCCAGACCAACGATTCGGTAAATCATACTGAAATACTTGTTTTTAATACCGGAACTGGAAAGTCTGATGTGGTTTATAATCAATCCGGAATTGCAAAAAGAATTACATCGGATGATGCCGGTGCTCAGTTCGGATTTTTATTTTCGACCGATACTATTAAAGAAAAAGTTTACGCGATGTATTATGGATCGCTACTTACCGACAAACCCAAAGTGGTTGCTGCTTCAGATCGTGAAGGACTTCCAATAGGATGGTCGCCTTCGGAAAATGGCGAACTGACATTCTCGGAAAATGGTTTGCGCATGTATTTTGGTACAAACAGCAAGCCTCTGCCCGAACCAAAAGATACGCTTCTGGATGATGAGAAACCTGTTCTGGATATTTGGAACTGGAAAGATAAAGAGTTACAATCTGAGCAAAAAGTTAATCTCGAGAAAGACAAAAACAGAACATATAAAGCAGTTTACCTGATTGATAAGAATACGGTTGTTCAGTTGGGCAATCCTGAAATTCGGGACATAAAAACCATTCAGAAAGGAAATGGGAACATTGCTCTTGGATCAGATACTTCACCGTATAAATTGGAATCTTCGTGGACAGGCGATTCGAATGCAGATTATTACCTGGTTGATGTTGAAACGGGTTCGAAACGATTGATCGTTCAGGAAAAAACAATGGCATCGTTGTCGCCCGGAGGAAATTTTGTGGCATGGTTCGATGCCGCCGATAGTTCGTTTTATGCCCGCTCCACGAATATCAATGCAACTGAAGTATTTAATCTCAGTTCAAAAATACCGGTTTCGTTTGTCGACGAACGTTGGGATATGCCCGGAAAACCCATGCCGTACGGCATTGCAGGTTGGTCGGAGAATGACAAATATTTATTCATCTACGATCGGTACGATATCTGGAGAGTGGACATGGAAGGAGTTAAAGTGCCTGTAAACGCTACCCGAAACTACGGACGAAAAAATTTCCTTCAGTTACGATATAGTAAACTCGATCTGGAAGAAGAATTTATTGATACGAATAAACCGGTTATTGTAAAAGCATTTGACGAACGCAGCAAGTCTAACGGTTACTTTACGGCCGATTTGCGAAATTATTCCGACCCCCGGATGCTATTGATGGAAGATTATAAGTTCGATAAGCTGGCAAAGTCAAAAAATGCGGAAGTCCTCATTTGGTCCCGCGAAAATGTGGCCGAATCGCCCAATATCTGGACAGGCAATCTGGCATTCGAACATCGTCATCAACTTTCGGATGCGAACCCTCAGCAAAATGAGTTCGTTTGGCCGGGTGTTCGATTGGTTCACTGGGATTCATTCTCCGGTAAGCCACTCGAAGGATTGCTTTATTTTCCTGAAACAATCGATCCTGAAAAGAAATATCCGATGATCGTTTATTTTTATGAACGGAATGCCGATAATCTGCACGTTTATACTTCGCCGGCACCAACCCGTTCAACGGTTAACCGGACCTATTATACCAGCAACGATTACATTATTTTTGTTCCTGACATCACTTACGAGGAAGGCTATCCCGGGCAGTCGGCATTTGATGCAGTAGTGAGCGGAACTCACTTTGTGAGTAGTATGTTTCCTTTTATTGACCGGAACAAGATTGGCATTCAGGGGCAAAGTTGGGGCGGTTACCAAACAGCCTGGTTAATTACACAAACTAACATGTTTGCTGCCGCAATGGCCGGTGCACCTGTTAGTAACATGACCAGTGCTTATGGCGGAATTCGCGGTGAATCAGGCTTGACACGTGAATTTCAGTACGAAAATGAACAAAGCCGAATTGGTGGAACATTGTGGGAGAAACCCATGCAGTTTATCGAAAATTCGCCGTTGTTTTACGTGCCGAAAATTAAAACTCCACTGTTGATCATGCACAACGACAACGATGGCGCTGTACCATGGTCGCAGGGAATTGAATTGTTTTCGGCCATGCGCCGTTTGCAAAAACCAGTTTGGTTGCTGAATTACAACAACGACGACCATAACCTAAAAGCTACAAGTTGGGCAAATCGCATGGATTTAACCATTCGAATGAAGGAATTTTTTGATCATTACCTGAAAAGTGATCCAGAACCTGCATGGATGCAATATGGAATTCCGGCGATAAAGAAAGGGAAAGAGTTGGGTTATTGAAGGAGGGCGATCATCTTACAAATACACTCAACGATAGTTCTTTAATTTAATTTGCTATATTTGAAAGCAAAATTGACATAATGACTGAACAAGAACTTATCCAAAAGATTGTTGATTATTTTGAGAAGAATATTTTTCAACAGCATATAAATTCAACTTTAAAAAACCATTCAAAACTAAAGTCATATAATATTAATCCAATAGTTGTCAAGTATCTATCGAAAGTCCTTGATGATAAATATAGTCCTGCGGGAGTTTCTAAAGCACTTTTTTACCCAAGAGTTTTAGGTACATCAATAAATACTTCTTTTGGTACAAGAATTCAAGATATGTTTGTTGAATTAGGAATTGCTCAAGGCTCTTTGATTAAAGGGATGGATATTGAATTCATTGACCAAATTGATAATAGAAAGAAATGGTGTCAATTGAAAGCGGGTCCAAATACGATTAACTCTGAGGATGTTAAACCGCTAATCAGAAAGTTTACGGATACAATTAATCTGGCGAGGACAAATAAAGCCATGTCAGGAGTTAACAATACTGATTTTATTGTTGGCGTACTTTATGGAGAGCCTTCGGAATTGAGTATGCACTATAAAATGATTGATAAAACTCATCCAGTTCTCATTGGACGAGATTTTTGGCAAAGGATTACAGGATTCCCCAATTTCTATGACGAATTAGTTATAGCACTTCATGAATGTATTTCAAATCTTGATACAAAGGACTTTTTTCAAAAAGGATGTGCTGATTTGGCAAATGAAATAAGGACTTCGCCCTTATTTCACTTTTAATTCTCCGTAATAACTATTTAAGAACTTTACAATCGAATATCCAACTTCTTTCCCCAAATTCACGGGAACGGCGTTTCCTATTTGTTTGTACTGCTGAGCTGTTGAGCCTGAAAATTTCCAATCATCAGGAAATGTTTGAATTCGAGCATATTCTCTAATTGTAAATGGACGTGTTTCTTCAGGGTGACATCTTTCAGTTTGCTTTTGTGCAGGACTACAAGTTAATGTTAAACAAGGTTCATCCCAACCAATTCTGCGAGCCATACCAGTTTTACCACCACCGAGATAGAAACTTTGTCCCATAAATTCTTTTTGAATATCAAGTGGCAAATCACGCCAATAACCCTTTTGGGGGACTAAGTCTAATACTTCTTTTTTGCCTTTAGGGTATCTTACTCCTTCGGAATCAGGAACATCACAATCGAATAGCTCGCCTTTTTTTAAAGCATCTGAAAGGTTATATATTTTTTTATACGGTTTCGGATATTCATATTTTATATTTATATCTTTTCTTATTCCTACTAAAATTAAACGTTCTCGTTTTTGAGGTACTTTATAGTTGATCGCTTTTAAAATTTGATATGGTACAACATTATAGCCAATTTCATCTAAAATTGAGATCATTCCTTGTAAGGTTTTCCCATTTTCGTGGCTTAATAATCCCCTGACATTTTCACCAATACAAATAGGAGGATTAACTTCTTTTACAACTCTAGCAAATTCATAAAACAAAGTTCCTCTTGCGTCATTTAAACCAAGTTTTTTGCCCGCATAACTAAATGCCTGACAAGGAAATCCGCCAGTTACAACGTCAATTTTACTATGATATTCAGAAAAATTAAATGATTTAATATCACCTTCGAAAACTTTCCAGTTTGGACGATTTTTTCGAAGAGTTTCACAAGCCCATTTGTCAATTTCATTTAATGCAACGCATTTTAACCCTGCTTTTTCAAGTCCAACAGCTAAACCTCCTGCTCCAGCAAATAATTCTAATACAGAGTAATTGTTTTCTGTTTCAACTAAATTGTATTCTTGCTCTTGATTTTTAAAATCAAGAAAATCGCTAAAAAGAATTTCAAATTGCTCCTTTTTGTAGACTCTGTAATTACTAATTGGTTCTCTTACAGCAGTGAGTTTGCCTTCTCGATCCCATCTTCTTAGAGTTTCTTTACTTTTACCAATAAGTGCTGATGCTTCTGCCAATGTCAAATATTCACTCATAACCAAATTGTCTAACCTTACACAATGGTTACAAATATACAAAGATTATCGATAATGAAAAGAAAAAGATAAAATAAGCTCGAACCGTTAACAAATAGTCATATAACATTAAGGTTTCAGTGCAATTTGCAAACTCGGTTTAAGCTTTATAGAGTTCTTAACAAGTATAGATTCATATCTTTCACAGGTGCATGCACAAGAACGATCAGGTTGTGGGTTTTGAATTGCTTATTTTACTTAAAACTCTATGAATTAGGATTCAACTCAAAGCATCATTCCCAGTTGATCGAAACTTTTTACTATCGCATCCGCTTCTTTCTGGGTTGTTGGGTCAACTCCCGGACTTTGGTATGCAACACAACTCATTTCAGCAGCCTGTGCAGCTTTTATGCCATTGTACGAATCCTCAATAACCAGACAGTTCTTTGGCTTTACACCCAATTTCAGGGCAGCCAATAAAAATACATCAGGCTCGGGTTTGCTCTGGCCAACTTCCTGACCACTAACCACCACCTGAAAATACTTGCGCAAACCGGTTTTTCTCAGGATGAGATCAATGATTTCGGGAACTGAGGATGATGCCACAGCCAATGGATAATTTTTGGCTTTGAGATTCTCAAGCAAATCAATGAGTCCGGGCATCACCGGTATTTCTGACAATTCGGTGAAATACCTGATACTTTCAACGCTGTGCTGCGATATAAGTTCTTCAACAGGTTGTTCCAGCTGATATCGGTTGGCAATTTCGGTCCACATATTTTCCGAACTTGTACCCATAAATTTTTGGTGTTCTTCATCCGATATGGAGATTCCGTTCATCCGGAATTGCTGTTTTTCAATCGTAACGTGGTGGGGTTCACTGTCGACCAACACGCCATCCATGTCAAAAATTACAGCTTCAATCATGGATTCAAGGGTTTTTGAACGGTCCGGAACGATGATCCGTTTTCGAGATAAATTACCGGAATATCCTTGACAAATGTTTTCATCCATTTGGCGCAATAGTTCATCCCTGCTTCTTCCGAAGCAATGTGACCGGTGAATATGGCAGCTTTTTTCAATCCCAGCAACGAGGCATCCAAAACATATTCGTAGGTTTCCCATTCCGGCGCTTCACCGGCAACCAATAATTCAGGAAAGCCGTCTTGCAAAAAATTAAGATGACTCTGTGAACCGGGTGCGCCAACCGAAAGCGCTACATTGGTGATGTGCATTTTTGGATCACCAACAATCCGCAATTGGCTGCCTTTCAGTTTTTCCTGAAGTTTTTGGGCAAATTCCTCCACTGTCTGATCTTCGAATTTGAAATAGAACATTGAACTGTCAATCTGATTGGCTTTCCAACCCAGTTTTTCGACCATTCCCCTATAAATTCCATCAGGAGTTGTTTGGTGCCAATGATCGTGGAAACGGAAAATAATCAGTCTGTGGGCATTGATGTAAGCAATTTTCTTTTCATAAATCGGATCTGTTTCCAATGATTCTGTTTTATCGAGGTGGTTGTAAAAAGTTGGTTCATGCACAATAATCAGGTTGCAATTGCTTGCCACCGCTTTGCGCAAAGTTTCCATATTGGCAAACATGCTGACAGCAATTCCTGTAACCGCATCATCGGGATTTCCCGATTTAAAGGTATCCACCGTTTCATTACTCCAATCGCAGGTAAGATGCGATTTCATTTGCTGAATCACTTCGCGGGCAGTTGTTTGGGGATGTATGGGCTGGGCGGACAACTTCTGAAAACCAGTAACGATGAGAAGCAGGCAACATAGTTTCAATAGTTTCATATTGGGTTTGTTTTGTGGTGCTAAAAGTAGGAAAAAACGACAAATGCTTGGTAAATTCCAGCTTTTGTTGTTTTGATAAAGTTCTCAAAGCACTTTAAATTCATCTTCAATCAATTGGACTGCTTAATTTATCCACTCTTTTGGCAATTTCTTCCGCAGTTTCCATTAACTCCTTTTCGAAATCTTTGTAGCCTTTAGTTCCTATAACAACTTCTATGATAGTATTCCACTGATTGACATAAATCGATGAAGTTTCATTAGCATACCACCATTCTCCAGGGAAAGGATTATTAGTGCTTCCTTCAAAAACTCGTATCTGAGATTCACTAACCCGATATTTCATTTGGGTAATTGCTTTCTCCTGTGTTTCAAAAACAGAAACTCCTATCCATTTATAATTTTTTGGGCCATCAATTTTAATACTGTACATTACTCCTTTATTATTTTCTTCTGGATATACGATGTAGGACCAAAATGTATTATCAATTTTGAAATTATCGTTTTCCCAAAAATCAGGAACACTGTCTAATTTAAGTTTTGATAAATCATTAGGATTAAAGTACTTATTAACTGCTTCCGGGGCTGGTTCGGGCTTGTGGCACGAAAAAAAAACCAAAACGATGAATGTCAATAGAATAGTTTTCATTTTATGGATTTAATTTTAGTTTCAATCTTTTTTGAAATTTGAAATGCTGTTTGCGCTAATTCATCATTTTTCCTATCTTGTATTCCAAGAAATAGTCTCACAAAAACATTTGATTTACAAAACATTACTGTATAACAATCCTCCCCTATCTCATTATCATATGGACTCCAGCTTTTTTCACCAATAAAAGGAACTGTTGCAAGTTTAAATTGAGCGACAAATGCATCTTTGGTGTAATAGGTTATTGTATTTTCTAGATCCTCATCTGAAGTGCATATAATTATATTGATTTCAATCATACCTTTGGATCCATATTCGTTTTTGTGATACCATTTTTGAAAGGAATTTGCACCTACAACCATATTAGTTTTTAGTATTTCCTTAAATCCGCAGCTTTAAAATTTGGTTTTGAAAGATAGTCTTTTTTAGGTTTGGTCGCTTTTAAACTTGATTTTTTTACCACAATTTCTGATTTTAGGCTGTACCTTTTGTTCTTTACGGTCCTACTCATGGTGCCCTTTGCAGAATTGCGTTTATCCTTGGTCTTTCTCTCTGGGAAATGAAGAAAGATATTTCAATATTTGTATTATACGTGAATATCAGATAGTTAAATTTGATAGACAAGCGCACCTCTCCCATCTATTTGAAAATATCTTGGTTCTTACCCCAATAATAGGTGGTATTTTTTTGACGAAAACAGCTTCAGAATTTGCTGTCGCCCTTGTGTTATCCATTTAGAGGGGACAACCATGAAACGAAAAATAAATTTCTTCAACCTGAAGGTTGGCTTGATAAAATCCAACTTTTTACTGATGAAATCGGTCAGGAAGTGGTAAAGATTCCGGCAGATTGCCATCATGACAAGGAACACTGTGTTTTCATGAAGAAAAGAGAATGGCATTTTTTTCCAAAGGAAATCATTGTTCATCTCGTCAAACAGCCGTTCGCCCTCACCTCTGTCGTTATAGAATTCAACTACTTCCAAGTCGGTCATCTCACGGTTGTTTGTCATTATTGCCCTGTAGGTAAAATCGTCACCGGTGAACAGGTCGCCTTGTTTATCGGCTTTCTTTTCACGGGTTATCACGTATCGGTAGGTTTTGTCCCAACCGAATGGCGCATATTCAATGGATGTCACCTGATACTGTTTGAACCCAATTGTTTCTGTTTTCCAATAAGTTATATTCTTTACCATATCGTAAAGACTGGCACACCGTTGTGCCCTGATGTAGAAATAGGTACTGTTGGCTTCAACCACCGGGACAACGCTTTGGTCGAACGACCCACAATCCATCCGGCTGTGTTTTACTTTGATCTGGTATTCGCCCAGTACCTCGTATGCTCTTTCCAGAGTTTCGTTCTGCTGAAATTTCACGTTACTGTTGCCATTGCGGTTTTCAATGTAAACGGGGAAGTTACCGATTGAAGCTATTCCGGGAAAATAACCGTCAGCATGTTTGTAGCTCCGTTTAGAGTCGTACTTGTCGGTGGGGATAAACTGGTTGTCATAGTCAAAAATATAATCCTCATTTTTTGGGGATAGCTGACCTGTCTGAACCGCCAGTTTGACCATCAGTTTATTCATTTCCATATTGATATTGAAATCATGTTCAATACCCGTTTTTGAAACGGTTGTTTCTTTTTTTGTGGCCAGTTCTTTCTGCATCCGGAGCAAAGTATCAGCCGAACACACTTCAAACCCTTTAACATGAGACAGTTCAGAACGCAGATGCTCGGTAATATCTTCGGCACATTCGCCACCGCAAAGCGTCATTAACAGGTACGACCGAATCAGGTCACTGTAAGAATATCCGGCTTTTACTCCTCGCCCGCCAAGGGTCTTGTCAATGGTTTTATAAACCGAAGCATTAGAAACAATATGATCAGCGAAATTTATTCCGCCAAAAGAGTTGATATTTTCTGAAGAATATGTAATTTTCATCCGCAACGATGTTTTTCACCTAAATAAGTGAAAAATAATCAATCGGGCAAGCTTTGTAAGGCTTGATTTTACA
>JBBQMW010000038.1:0-26634 GCA_038329265.1 Bacteroidales bacterium
GATGAATAGAAATGTTAAGGCCAATCGAGTGAGCGAAGATTGGACTGTTATATTTCTTCAATCGGTATTAGTTACCATTTATGCAAGTACCGCCCCCTAAATCTCCCAAACGGGGGACTCTTGATCCTGCAAGTTCTGAAAGTATATTCTTTAAAGTTCATATTTTTCAGCGTATGCAAGGCCAGACTCTCTTCCCTGTTTTGTGGAAGGGTGGGGGATAGGGCTGTTGAGTTGAATATTATTATTACAACATAGAAGGTAACTTAACCCTCTTTAACTTTTGAATATACTTAACGGATTAAAATTCCGTTATTTTTGTTCACCAGATGCCACAAATCAATCGCCCATGCATTTTCGATTTTTAATGTTGTCGTTTTTATTCTGTTCTTCAATAGTCTCAGCCTTTTCTCAGGGCATTCGTGGGCGAATTACCAATGATCAGGGATACACTGTGCCATTTGCGAACATCTATATTCCGGAATTGTCGACCGGAACAACTTCAAATAGTGATGGGCATTTCGAGTTAAAACTTCAGGAAGGAAAATACAAAGTATTGTTTCAATACATCGGTTATCAGACTCAGACAAAGGAAGTGACAATCGGAGCTGATTTTCAGGAAATCAATGTAAAGCTAGTCTTTCAAAATTATATGCTTCCTGAAATGAAAGTCGTTGCATCCGGCGAAGATCCGGCGTATTATATCATGAGACGTGCGATTGCATTGTCGCCTTATTATCAGAAACAGGTGTCAAAATATTCGTGTAAAGTTTATTTGAAAGGCTCCGGAGTATTCGATAAAATTCCGTTTTTATTCAAGAAACAGATGAAGAAAGACGGCGTGAAAGAGAACGATGCTTTTGTTTTGGAAACTGTTAGTCTGATCGATTTTGAATTGCCCGACAAGCTTAACCAAAAGGTTCTGGCTATGCGATCGTCAGGAAAGGACAATAATACTTCGCCGATGGCGATGATCACCAATAATTTGTACGATGCCGATAAATATGGTGTTGTTTCGCCAGTTGGAAGAAATGCACTGAAGGTTTATAAATTTAGGCTTGACGGGGTTTTTGTGGACCAGGGACGAACCATTAACAAAATACTTGTGACCCCAAAAACGAAAGGTGATGATGTGTTTTCGGGATACATTTATATCGCCGACGGATTCTGGAACATCCATTCGGCGGATTTGAATATGCAAATGCCCATGACCGAAGTCAAAGTGCATCAAATGTATGCTGAAGTCAATAAAAATACATGGATGCCTGTTAGTCTTGATTTTGATATGGGTTTTTCGGGTCTGGGTTTTAAGATCAAATTCAAATATGTGGCATCGATTACCGATTACAAAACTACCTTAAATACTGCCCTCGATCATTCGTTTTTAGATCGGATTCAGGATCAACAGCTTCTCGATCAGCAGACTGTTTCGGATATAAAAGCCGGAGAAAAAAAATCTCAGCAAGCTCTGGAAAAATCGAAGTCACAAAAACGTATTGATGCTTTAATGCAAAAACCTGAGATAAGTAACCGTGAAACCATAAAATTAAATCGACTGATTGAAGCTGAGACAGTAAGAAACAGTCATCCCGAACCGCTTGAAATTAAATCGACTTTCAAGGTGAGCGAAAAACAGGTGAATAACGATTCTGCTTATTGGGCTAAGTTGCGGCCTATTCCGCTTACAGAAAAGGAGAGTGTCAGTTTTGCCGAAAAAGATTCTTTTTTACGCGTTTCGGCCACTCCTGAATATCAGGACTCGGTGCGCGATTCGAAACGAAAGTTTAAAGTTAAGCATCTTTTGTTCGGGAAAACCTACGACTATTCAATAGATTCGATCCACAAGTACAACCGGTTTGCGATTCCGAATCTGACAGAGCCTGGTTCTTTGTCGTTTAACTCGGTCGATGGTGTGCGCTTTGAGTTGCCGTTTAGCTATTACCAATCAGATAGTACGGGTCACATGATGAAGCTGAGCCCGACTTTTTCTTATGCATTTGCCCGACAAAAGGTCGATTCTGAATTTACATACCTGCAACGATTGAATGGATTGACAAACAGTTTAATCTCATTCAGTTTAGGGACTACGACCAAAGATTTTAACCGGATTTCAGGATTGTCGACCCTGGCCAACGGTTTATACAACCTTTGGCTCGAAGAAAACTACAAACGGTTTTACCGTCGCGATTTTCTGCAGATTATGGCCAGCCGCGATCTGGCAAACGGTTTGAATCTGAATGTTGCACTTGGATACAGCGATAATTCGCAATTAGTGAATCATTCCGATTATTCAATCATCAAATACGACGATAAGGAAATTCAACCCAATATTCCGGCAAATAATACCTTGATTCCGTGGCAACTCGAAAATCATCAGTCGTTCGACACTCGTGTACTTTTGGAATATACACCCCGGCTACGGTATCGCATCCGCGATAACACTAAAATATATGCAGGGAGTAAATATCCAACCTATTCGCTCGAATACAAAGGGGCTTTTACGGGTGTCTCCGGAAGCGATTCGCGTTACGATCTGGTAAAACTTGGTATTCGTCAAACAATAGATTTTGGGATCGACGATCATTTATCGTATGCTGCAAGCACCGGAAAATTCCTGAATATGGCTCAGGTATATTTTGAAGATTTTGAGCATTTCAACACGCAATCGACCGCATCTTTGTTTTCGTCGTACGAAAACAGTTTCAGATTATTGCCTTTTTACGCGTATTCAACTAATAAACAGTTTCTGGAGGTTCATGCAAGTTGGGATTCGCGACGTTTGATTTTGAAGCAATTACCGTTTATTAAAAATTTTTCAGCCTCAGAAAATCTTTTTGTGAATTATCTAATAACTCCTGAATTACCGAATTATATAGAAACAGGCTATGGATTGAAGAATTTGTTTTTATTGCTGAACATTGAGGCAGTTGCAGGGTTCGAAAATGGCAAATACCGGTCGGCGGGCGTGAGGGTAAGTTTGAATCTCAAATGATCAATTTGTTGAATGGATTGTTATATTCACTCAACAAACAAATCGGAACTTAAATAAAAACATGAAAACAAAAAAAACAGCGGTAATACTCATCAATGTCGGAACGCCGGATGAGCCAAAAGTTAGTGCAGTTCGCCGATATTTGTTCGAATTCCTGAACGACAGACGGGTGATTGATTTGCCGCTGGTGTTCCAGAAAATACTGGTGAACCTGATCATTGTACCTTTTAGGTCACCCAAATCAACCAAACTTTACCAGCGTTTATGGACCGAAAAAGGATCGCCGCTTTTATTTTATTCGGAACAGGTTCAGAGTGAGTTGCAGCAAAAGCTGGTATCGAAAGCCGATATTTTTATGGCCATGCGGTATGGAAACCCTTCCATCGGAAAAGCACTGGCAGTCATTCAGAAAGGTAACTACGACCAGTTGATCATTTTGCCGATGTTTCCGCAGTATGCATCGTCAACCAACGGAACCGCGATACAGGCAGTTATGGATCAGGTAAAAAAATGGAATACAATTCCTGAAATCCATGCAATCAACCAATTTTATGACCATCCGGCTTTTTTGGATGCTTTTGCCGAAAGGATTCAGTCCTATCAGCCGGAAAATTACGATCATATCATTTTTACGTATCATGGGTTGCCCAACCGTCATTTGGAGAAAAATCATCCGGATGAATCGATTAAGACCTGTAACTGCGAAACCAGCCTTCCTGAATTTGGTCAGTATTGCTACAAAGCAACCTGTTATCAAACTACCCGTGAATTGGTGAAGCGGCTTGGACTAAAATCCAGTCAGTATTCGGTATCGTTTCAGTCCCGCTTGTCGAACAACTGGATGACACCATTTACCGACAAAAACCTAATTAGTCGGGCCAAACAAGGAAATAAAAAGGTGTTGGTAGCAGCTCCGGCTTTTGTAGCCGATTGCCTGGAAACTACTGTTGAAATCGGATGGGAATATAAAGAATTGTTCCTGAAAAATGGCGGCGAAAAATTACAAATGGTCGAAAGCCTGAACGATTCTCCCCGATGGATCAGTGGACTGGAAAAAATGTTGAAGCCGTATCTATCGTAAGTAAAGTCATTGGGAAAAAGTCATTAGTCAATAGGAAAAAGCAATAGTCATTCGAGATATTTCTTTTCGAAATCCAATTCAAAGTGTATTTTTGATTCCGTTTATTAATCCTTAAAAATAAGATCATGTTAAAAGTAAACGAGTATTTTGGCGGAGCAGTAAAATCGATTGCTCTCGAAAATCTTGAAGGTGTTGCTACAGTTGGAGTCATGGAAGCCGGAGAATACGAATTCGGAACAGGTACAATTGAGCACATGACCATTACCAGTGGTGTTTTGGATGTATTACTCCCCAGTGAAACCGTGTGGACAACTTACCTGAAAGGCGAAACGTTTATCGTTGCTAAAGATGTAAAATTCAAAGTAAAAGCCGAAGGTCAGGTTGCCTATTATTGTCTTTACGTATAGATTTTGAAAGTCTTCCATTTTCCTTTCCTGAAATAATACCATGCCGTTATGGTCAGTGCTGTTTCGGCAGCTACAATGGCGATTGAAATTCCATAGATTTCCATCCCCAGCACAATAGCAAGCAAATAGGCCAATGGTATTTCGAAAAGCCAGAAGCAGAATAGGTTGATCCAGGTTGGGGTTACTGTGTCGCCGCTTCCGTTAAAGGCTTGTGTCAAAACCATTCCAAGTGCATATGAAACAAATCCCAGACTAATTACACGCAGACTGATGACTCCATTTCGAATAACTTCAGGATCGTTGATAAACAAACGGATAAACGAGTCAGGAAAAATAATCAGAACGATACCTACCAGTCCGAGCAAAACCATATTAATATAACCCGTAATCCATACCGAACGCTCGGCACGTTCAGGCTGGTTGGCGCCAAGGTTCTGCCCAACCAATGTTGAGGCCGCATTGCTTAATCCCCATGAAGGAAGCAGCACAAACACAATAATCCGGATGGAAATCGTATACCCGGCCATTACTTCAGAACCCAACTCGGAAATGATACGGTAAAGTGCAATCCAACTTGAGGTGGCAATAATGTATTGAAGGATTCCTCCTGCGCCAATTTTAAACAGCTGAAACATCACTTTCAATTTAACTTGCAGGTGATGCAGTTCAAGCCTGATTCTTCGGTTCCCATAAAAGAGCAGATAGAATTGATAACACACAGCCAATCCGCGTCCGGTTGTGGTGGCAACAGCAGCACCTTTTAACCCGAGTTCAGGAAATGGGCCAATACCAAAAATGAGTAGCGGATCGAGTATAATATTGATAAGGTTCGCAACGATGAGCACTCGCATCGAAATTGCCGCATCACCCGAACTCCGGAAAATTGCATTAATAATAAACAGGAGCATAATGACCGCGTTTCCGCCAAACATGATCGCAGGGAACATGTATCCTGATTCGGCCATTTCTTCGGAAGCGCCCATCAGCAATAAAAATTCTTTGGCGTAAATTACCCCCGGAATCGAAATCAGGATGGATACGCCTAATCCTGCCAGAATGGCCTGAAAGGCAACATTTCCGGCTTTCCCGGCCTTCTTTTCACCAATGCGGCGGGCGACAAGTGCGGTTGTTGCAGTACTGAGTCCCATTCCGATTGCATAAACAATGGTCATGCTCGATTCGGTAATTCCGACGGTAGCAACGGCATCGGCTCCGAGTTTAGAAACAAAGAAAATATCGACCACTGCGAAAATGGATTCCATGATCATTTCCAAAACCATCGGGATGGAAAGAATCAGTAAAGCTTTGCCAATACTGTCGCTGGTAAAATCGCGGTCGCTTCCGGCTATGGATTCTTTGATATCGGTCCACAAGGATCGAAAATTGATGGATTTCAATTGGGCAAAAAATGATATCGTGTTTTTATCAGACATGATAAAAAAAGGTTTTAAATGAAAAATAGATGTTGGGTAAAAATGGAAAATCCGCTCTCTGCCTTGTAGAAATTACGAAATTGCGGAATAACAGACCGCCGGAGATGATGTGAGTTTCATAATTCGGTCTTTTTGAATGCAACAAATATAAGCTAATTGCTAAATATTATTGAACCTGTAAACGATAAAAATGTTTCAAGAGTAAAAATATTTCAATGAAGCTTGTACGATTAATTTTTAGTTCAGGAATTTTACTTTTTCTGATTGCATGTGGAAATCAGGGGTATGTTTTAACGATAGTAAATTCAAAGTCTTTTGCTGAAAAGCAAGTCACCATTGATGGTTCGCTCGTTCAACGGGTTGGAACTGATTCAATAATCCCGATTCAGGAACCAACTTTGGTAAATCGGAAAGTGGATGAGATGATAGCTAAGATTGAAATGTTGGATGAAACAATTACTGACAGTAGTTGGACCTCTTTGCTCCAAAAATGGGAAGAACTCAAGGCGAATGAAATCACATTAATTCAGGATACCTCAGCGAATTCAGCATTGGTACTTCAACAAATGGCGATACTGAATTCAGCCTTGCTAAAATTCTCGGGTGAAGTTCGTTTTGGCGATTCTTTTGAAAAAATACTCTACCAAAATCGTGTGGTTTTGCCAGAACGATTAATTCAGTCAGTCATTTATACGCATGTTTACGATCAGATATTTATTAATCTCTTTGGTTCATCGAGCCTGACACACTACCATACCACCGGAGGGACGATCAAACTGATCCAGAAAACCGACTATCCTGAAAGTAATAAGATTACCTTGACTTGCCAAACCAATGATGTTCGATACCTCGATGTCTTTATTCGTATTCCTGAATGGGCTGAGAATCCGACCGTTAATCACGGAAATGTAAAGTATGTGGCACGTCCGGGCGAATATTGTGAGATTTCGCGGAAGTGGAAAGACGGCGACGAATTTAAAATTGTGCTAAAACAGTGAAAATTTCCCAGTCCAGTTCGTAAGCTGTTGAAATTTAACGACCTGAGGTGAATTTACGAATGTTATTAGATTGACTAAATCGGTGTCTTATTTGTGATAATTTGCATCAGAAAGAATCATCTTTTTTTTGTCTAAATAATCATTCAAAAGGTTTTTGTCTGCCACATTCATTTATCTTTGTGAGCATTCAAAAAAAACAAGTTATGCGTGAACGGTCCCTGATTTTAATTACCAACGACGATGGTGTTTCTGCAAAAGGATTAAAGGAATTAACTGAAGTGATGCGCCTGTTTGGCGATGTAGTGGTTGTTGCTCCTGACCGGCACATGTCAGGCATGTCGAATGCAATTACAGTCGATCATCCGATTCGGGTCACAAAAATTGTTGATGAAGTTGGATACCAGGTTTATAAATGCACAGGTACGCCGGTAGATTGCGTGAAACTGGCCATGAATCAGCTTTTGGAAAACAAGCCCGATTTTGTAGTTTCCGGTATCAATCACGGGGCGAATTCTTCCATCAGCGTAGTCTATTCAGGAACTATGGGCGGTGCGCTCGAAGGTTGCATTCATAATATTCCTTCCATCGGTTTTTCGCTGAACGATTACGATCCGGAAGCCGATTTTTCAAGAGCTAAAATCTATGTTGCACGGGTGTTTCAGCAGGTTGCCGAAAATGGATTGCCACCTTTTGTTTGCCTGAATGTGAACATTCCAAAAGGTGATATCAGAGGCATTCAGGTTTGCAAGCAAACGGCAGGGAAATGGGTCGAAGAATTTGAAAAACGGACAGATCCGCATATGCGTGATTATTACTGGTTGGCGGGTTACTTCGAAAATCACGAAGAAGATATTCCGGGAACTGATATTCATGCACTCGAAAACGGATATGTATCTGTCGTTCCGGTAAATGCCGACATGACCTGTTACCACACCTTTGAGGCCATGAAAAGCTGGAGGTTTTAACATGATCCGACGTACACGAAACCGTTACGATGCAATACTTACAGGCTTGATCATTGGTGCTATACTTCCTATCCTGATTTTCCTGATCACGTATGAAGTAAAATACAGCGAAATGGAATTCCGGTCGTTTCTCCGGAATATGTGGCAAATGAAGATATTCATGAAACTGCTCAGTCTTTGTGTATTCCCCAACCTCGGGTTTTTCTTTCTGTTTTATCGCATGAAATACGATATGGCTGCCCGTGGTATTATTCTGGCAACTTTTATGTACGCGTTTTTAGTTCTGGTCGCCAAGCTGATTTGAGAAGTCGGAAGTCGGAAGTCGGGAACGCAACTTGGAATTTGGAACTTGAAACTTGGAATTTATGAAATACTACGTTTTAGCTGGTGAAGCATCGGGCGATTTACATGCCTCTAACTTGATTAAAGAAATCAATTTGATCGATGCTCAGGCGCAATTTCGCGGGTTTGGCGGCGAACTGATGGAACAAGCCGGAATGACTGTGCTAAAACACTACCGCGATCTGGCATTTATGGGATTGGTTCCGGTCATCATGAATATCCGCACCATCCGGAAGAATTTCAGGTTTTGCGAACAGGATATGCTGGCATTCAAACCTGATGTGATGATTTTGGTTGATTACCCCGGGTTTAATCTCCGGATGGCCAAATTTGCCAAAGAAAATGGCATAAAAACCTTTTACTACATCTCTCCCAAAATTTGGGCATGGAAAGAAAAACGCGTACACAAAGTGATTGCATACGTTGATGAGATGTTTACCATTTTACCTTTCGAAACTGATTTTTACCGCAAATACAATTATCCGGTCAATTACGTTGGGAATCCTTTGCTCGATGCCATTTTGGAAAAGAAAAGAGAAACCGATTATGCCCGTTTTATTGCTGAAAATAATTTGCCCGAAAAACCAATTCTGGCGGTTTTACCCGGAAGTCGAAAAGGTGAAATCAGTGTTTTGTTGCCCACGATGCTCGAAGCAGCTGCCCAATTTCCCGAATATCAGTGCATAATTGCCGGTGCACCCAATATGGGAATTGAATACTATCAGCCATTTATGAAAGAAAGTCCGGTTCCGGTAATTTGGGGCAAAACTTATGAGATTTTGGTTCACAGTCGCGCAGCCATCGTTTCTTCAGGAACAGCCACACTCGAAACGGCTATTTTAAATGTTCCGCAGGTTGTTGTTTACCGCTTGACGCCCAGTTGGTTGTTTAACTTCCTGAAGTATTTCTTCCTGAAAACCAAATTTGTTTCGCTGGTTAATATTATTTTGGAGCGAGAAGCCGTTAAAGAATTGATTCAATGGGATTTTACTTTGATCAAAGTGATTCAGGAACTCAGAAATATTCTTCATAATTCGGAAAATGAAAAACGAATGCTGGCCGATTATCGAGAAATGATGGTCAGGCTTGGCGAACCGGGAGCATCGAAACGGGCAGCTGAGTTGATGGTTGAAAAGTTAAAACAATCAAAATAAGGGTGATACACTTTTTAAGCGCATTTGTAAAAACGGAAGTTTAAAACTTCCGTCATTAGCACAAAATGGTAAAATATTGATGAACTCAGGGAGATGCATTTGTTTGATATTTAATTGAGAAGACATTTAAACTCAATATACCCAATAAATTAAAATAATGATAGATAGCACAAAAATTTCAGACATATTAAACAACTCTCCGAGTGTTGAACTTCTCAGGCTAAGAAATAGAGAAGCTATTATTGTTTTCTTGATAAATACATTTCCCAATCAACAAGGGGCTATTTCTTCTGAAAATATACATTTACAGCTTGCCGACTATTTAGAGTTTATGCACATTGAAAAGGATGAAGAAAATGAGATCGAAATTTTTGATACTTTTGAAATAAAAGCTAAAAAATATATTCAAATATGGACAAACAAAGGTTTTTTGACAAATTACCAGGATGAGAGAGGAGAAATATTCTATGAACTTTCTTCTCATTCAAGTAAAACTATCGACTGGCTATCAAGTCTTAAAAAGGAAGAGTATGTGGGTACAGAATCAAAATTTAAAAACATTTTTAACCAACTAAAGGAACTTGTTGAGTTCACAAATGATGATGCTGAAAAAAGAGTTCAATTACTTGAAGATAAAAAATTTGAAATTGAGCAACAGATTCAAAGAATAAAAATAGGTGAAGATGTAAAAGTATTTGAGGAGTATGAAATCGTTCCCCGTTTCAATCAACTAAACCAATCTGCAAAGGAATTACTATCCGATTTTAAAGAAGTTGAAGATAATTTCAAAGAAATTACAAAATCTATTTATCAAAAACATGCAGAAGGAAACCTAACAAAAAGTGATATTCTTGAATTTACTTTTGAGGCATTAGATGAACTAAAAGAAAGTCAACAGGGAAAGAGTTTTTATGCGTTTTGGTCATTTCTCTTAAACCCTGAATTACAATTAGAATGGGAAGATCTCACAAAAGACCTTTATAATACTTTAGCAAGCAAAGGCATTGAAATTAAAGATCTTTTTTTAAAAGGGATGAAGATGCATCTTTATAATTCTGGCCATAAGGTATATAAAGCAAATGATAAAATGGCTGAAAAACTAAGTAGAATCATTCGAGAAAATGAAGCATCTAAATCAGAGGTTACAAAAAATATCATTCAAGAAATTAAAAAATCATTAATCGATATTAGCAAAAAGCGAAAGAAACCCAATATTTCATTTGAACTTGAAACAGATTTAGAAATAAGTATTCCATTTGAAAGAAAATTAACGTTTGAACAAACCGAAGAACTTATTTATAAAGAAAGACCCAAATTGGCAGAAGAGGATATTACACATTCAAATCATCTTAGTAAGTTGTTTGCACAATCAAACATCGATAAGGATTTGTTGCGTAAAAGAATAAAGGAAGTTTTGAAAAGTAAATCTCAAACAACAATCTATGATGTAATTGAAAACTATGGAGGAATTGAAAAAGGTTTGCCTGAAATATTTGCCTATATTGGCATTGTTAAGGAGTTTAAACATTCAATTAGCCCTGAAAAAACACAAAGGATAGTATTTGATGTTGAAAACAAAAAGTCAATTCAAATTCCTGAAATAATTCTAACGAAATGAGCAATTTAGAAAAAAACCAAAAACCATATTCTAAAGCAATTGTCAAGTTGCTTAAAGGCCCAGTTGAGAGAAATTCCAATTTATGGGATAATGTTGTTCTTTATCAAATTGAGATTCAAGATTACATAAGTCAAATAGGATTAGAGCTGATTGTAAAAAAAGATGAAGGATTTGCCTTTGTTAAACAAATGGAAGATAGTGAAGGAAATACTCTTGGTTTAATAACTAGAAGACAAATAGGTTTTGAAACTTCAATTGTGCTAGTTGTGCTTCGACAATGTTTAGAGGAATTTGACAGCAATCCCACACAATTCCAAATTGATGAAAAGTTTATCACAGATATAGAAATCAAAGACGAAGTTGAACTTTTTTTACCAGAGAAATTCAATAGAGTAAAGTTCATGAAAGAATTGGATAGCTACATCAAAAAAATTGTTGATTTAGGTTATTTAAAAGAAGTTAACAAAAAAGACAATGAAACCAAGTATCAGATTCATAGAATAATAAAAGAAAAAGTAACATTGGATATTTTACAGGAGTTTAAATTAAAATTGATTGAATATGTTGAGTCTATTTAGCACTAGTTCTGACGAAGCTGGTTTTAGGCTTCAATATATGGAAGTTTATAATTGGGGAACTTTTCACGAAAAAATATTTAAAATAAATCCACAAGGAAACAATTCCTTATTAACAGGTGCAAATGCATCTGGGAAAAGCACTTATATAGACGCTCTCTTGACCTTGTTGGTTCCTGTTAAAAAAGATAGGTTTTACAACCAATCTTCTGGAAATGATAAAAAGGGAGACAGAACTGAAGAAACCTATGTTTGCGGTCATTATGGAAACATTCAACGTGAAGGAGAACTTAGCACAACAACCCAAACACTTAGGGAAAAAAGCACTTACTCAGTCATTTTAGCCTCATTTTCAAATACTGACATGAAAGTAATTACCTTATTTCAAGTTAGGTGGTTTTACAACGGAGAATTGAAAAGAGCATTTGGTTTAGCCCATATTCCTCTTGAAATTGAAAAAGATTTCAATCAATTCGATAGTAAAGGTAACTGGAGAAAGAGGTTAGAAAAGGTATATAATTCAAACACAAATAAACGGAAAGTCGAATTTTTTGATGGGCCAACCTTATACGCAGTAAGAATTTCTAATCTTTTCGGTATGCGTTCAATAAAAGCATTGAGTTTATTTAATCAGGTTGTAGGGGTGAAAGTCTTAGATGATTTGGATGAATTCATTAGAACCAATATGCTAGAAGAGCAAGATGCCGAGACAGAGTTCATTCAATTAAAAGAAAGCTTTTTGACTTTGATGGATGCAAAAACCAATATTGAGAAAGCTAAAGAACAAATTTTGCAATTGACACCAATTAATGAAATTGCAGTATCGCTGACGTTAATTAAGGCTCAATTAAACCAATTAAATAATTCAAAGGAAGTTGCTGTATATTGGTTTGCAAAAAAAACTGTAGAACTTTCAGAAATTGAATTATTAAGATGCAATGAACATTTAAAGGGATTAAATGAAGAACTTGAAATATTAAGAGGTAAAGAAATTGACTTAAAAAATCAAGAAACTGACTTAACTGTTCAGATCAAATCTGATGAAGTTGGAAATCAAATTGAAAAGCTTAAAACTGAAATTGGACGTTTAGAAAGAAGCAGAGATTTACGAATTTCAAAGCTTGAAGAATACAATAAAATTGCTCAATGCGTTGAATTAAATATAAATCCAAGTGAGAAAACTTTCAAGCTGAATCGGGAAGGAGCAAGTTTAAAGAAATCTGAACTTGATGAATCAAGAAATAAAGAAGATGAGAATTTTAGGCTAGCTAAGAATAGAAGAGATTTTATAATTGTGTATAAAGATAATTTAATCGAAACCATTCAGGCTCTTCAAAAAAACAAGAGTAATATTCCGATAAGAGAAACTGAAATAAGAGAAGAAATATTACAGCATGTAGGAGCAACCAAAGAGGAGATACCATTTATCGGAGAGCTAATAAGAGTTAATCAAGATGAGAGTAAATGGGAACTTTCTGTGGAAAAGATACTTCACAATTTTGCATTAAGGCTAATAGTTCCTGAAAAATACTATTCCAAAGTAAATGAATATGTAAATAAAACCGACCTAAGAGGGCGAATTATCTATCAGCGATACCGTGGCTTTACCTCACTAGGCAATATGGCAATTAAAAATGTTGCTCAAAATGCCTTAATTAACAAGTTGGATTTTAAACCTAAAAATCCATATACAGAATGGCTGGAAGATGTAATAACGAATCAATACAATTATGCTTGTGTAAATGATTTGACCGAATTTAGCCGTTACGAAGAAAAATCAGTCACAAAAGAAGGATTAATAAAATTTGCGAAAGGCAAACATGAAAAGGATGACAGACCCCACATTTCAAGAAAAGAAAATTATGTGTTAGGATGGGATAATAAGGACAAAATTAAGTTACTTCAATCGGAAGTTAGAGAACTTCAAGAAAAGGAAAAAACAGCCTTTCAAGAAATCCGTTCGATTGAATTAATAATCAAGAATATAGATTTTAAAAAGGAAGCGTATTCTGACCTTTTTAAAATCTACACTAAATATGACGATATTGACTGGCAATCTTATGCCAAGGAAATACTAGAGAAAGAAGAATTAAAATCAACTTTAGAGAAGACTAACGATAGAGTTCAGGCTCTTCAAAAGCAACTTAAGGAAGTACAGGGAAATCTTCAACAAATTTCAAATGTCGATATTTTTAATCAAGGGAAAGAGATTTACAAACTTGAAAAAATAATAGAAGATGTTGAAGCTAATCTTATTGAAAATAAAAGGCTATTGATAGAAATAGATAGAGTTGATGCTTCAAAATTCGAAACATTAAACAAAGATCTTTTGACTGTTCAGTATTCGAATATTAAGATTTATCAAGTTGAGTTCGAAAAAATGACATCAAATAAAATTTCTAAACTCATTGATTTAAAGCGTGATAATGAGGATAATGTTAAGATAAAGATAAATGATTTTAAATTACCCCAAGAGGGAATAATAAACAAGTTCAAAGATTGGCGTTCTGATGTGAGTCGTTTGCCAGATTCCACACACTTGGAATTTATTAATGAATATCAAACGCTTTTAAAACAGCTAAGTGAAGACAATTTACCGAAATTTGAAAAAAAGTTCAATGAATACTTACAAGAAACAATTACACATAAAGTTGGGGATTTTAGAATGTTCTTTGAGAATTGGGCATATTCTATAAAAGAGAACATTCGACTTTTAAATGATTCATTGAAAGAAATTGATTTTAGAGATATAGATTTTAAAACCTATATACAGATTGTTGCTCCATTCAAGATCAATGATGAAGTTAAAGAGTTCAGAGCTTTACTCAATAGCGCAATTCCTAATATTCGTGAAATGGATGCAACTATTGACGGGCGTAAAAACCACTTTAATAATCATATAGAGCCACTGATATCAAAATTGGATAAAGAAGACTGGCGGAAAAGAGTTATGGAAGTCCGCTCATGGTATAATTATAAAGCAGAGGAATTCTACAAGGAAACCGACCAAAAATATAAGACTTATGAAAATATGGGTCAACTTTCTGGTGGCGAAAAAGCACAACTAACATACACCATTCTTGGTTCGGCAATTTCCTACCAATTCGGATTAACAAAACAGGGTTTACAAAGTAACTCATTTAGATTTATTGCTATTGATGAGGCATTTAAGTCACAGGATGAAGATAAAGCACGTTATTTGATTACATTGTGTAAACAACTGCATTTGCAGTTATTAGTTGTCACACCAAGCGATAACATCCATATTGTAGAGAACGATATTTCGTTTGTTCATTTTGTAGAAAGAAAAGAAGAAAAATACTCTTGGCTTTATGATATGCCTATTCAACAGTTCAAAGAAGAGAGAGCAAATTTCATTAATCAATGATTAGCCCAAACGAAATAAAAGTTAAAGCCGAGAGAAAGTATATTTGCTTTCTTCAATCACTTGTTCAACAAATTTCATTTTCAAAGCTTGTTATTCGTGGAGATAAGAGTTACAGTAAATCTTCATTAGCAGATTTTGAAAAGGAAATATTATTGCTTATCAGTCAGTCAAAAGAAAAAAAAGGCTTTGGTTACACTTTAGAATTTCAGACAGTAAAAACTAAATATATTGGAGTACAAAGTCTTCCAACAAGCATCTATTTTATTTCAGAGAATGACTTTCTGAAATATTTAGGAAAGGAAAAAGAGGTTATTTTTTTTAGACAAAATTGCGAAAAGATAGTTGATGTATTTCCAGAATTAAAAGATTGGATTATTCAAAATCCATTGAGAATAATCCAAAATAAAAATGAATGGGAAAGTATTTTAAAAGTATGTCGCTACTTCAAGAACAACCCTCAACCGAACCTTTATATTAGAGAATTACCTATCAACGTTCATACAAAGTTTGTTGAAAGGAATCAAAACATAATCAAGGATTTATTAGACATTATTATTGCCCAATTTGTCAAAAGTCAAGAAAAGTACTTTGAAAAAAGATTCAATCTAAAGTATAGCGAGCCTCAAGTCCGATTTAAAATACTTGATAAAGAAATAAGTCATAGATACTTTTCAGGTATTGATGATATCGCAATCCCAATAAGTCAGTTTGAAAACTTGCAATTGCCTGTTAGCAAGGTATTAATCGTAGAGAATAAAACTACACTATATACAACTTTAACGCTACCAAAAATGAAAAATACAATTGCAATCTTTGGAAGTGGTTATAGTGTACATAACCTAAAATCAGCCTATTGGCTTAATGATGTTGAAATTTACTATTGGGGCGACATTGATGCACAAGGCTTTGAAATTTTATCTCAATTTCGTAGCTACTTCCCCACCACAAAAAGCATTTTAATGGATCACCCAACCTTTGAATTATTTTTTGAGAACGACCTTGGAACACCAACATATATTTTGGCTAAATTAAATCTAAACGACAATGAACAAATGCTTTATGAAATTTTAAAAACTAAGAACTGGCGTCTGGAACAAGAGAAAATTTCATTTGACTATGTAAATAGATTCTTTGGATATGAATAAACCTACACTTTGCATTCAAGCACATTTGCTGGTAGCACAAGCTAATCACAAAGAAAAACTGACCAAAGAGTTTGGCTACTCAAACGAAAGGAGAACAAGACATTGCAGCAAAATTGAATGATAAAATAAGGAAAGACAAAAATGGACAGAAACTCTCAATCACTTTCTTGTCCATGCCTTACCGCAAAAGATTGAACCCTTTCAAGGGTTCTGATAATTAATTGCTGGTTCTTTCCCCCAATTTCATTAGGGGTGAATAGTATTAATCCCTTCGGGATTTTGGATTGAGATAACCATGTTAATGAATCGATATATTGAAAGATGTTTAGTTTACTAAAAAAAGAAATTACCAGTTTTTTCGGATCGCTCACCGGATACATCGTTGTGTTTGTATTTTTGGTGGCAACGAGCCTGTTTTTGTGGGTTTTCCCCGGAAATTACAACATTGCCGATGGCGGATATGCCTCGCTCGATGGTCTGTTCTCATTGGCTCCGTGGGTTTACCTGTTTTTGGTTCCTGCCATTACCATGCGTATGTTTGCCGAAGAAAAGCGGATGGGAACCATGGAAGTGCTGCTCACCCGGCCATTGTCGGTGTTTCAGATTGTGCTGGCCAAGTTTCTGGCCGGACTAATTTTGGTTAGCATTTCGCTTTTACCCACACTCATTTACTTTTATTCGGTTTATGCACTTGGAAATCCGGTTGGTTGTATTGATACCGGTGGAACTTGGGGCGCTTACATCGGGTTGTTCTTTCTGGCTGCCATTTATATGTCCATTGGATTACTGGCTTCAGCCCTGACCGACAATCCGGTTTTTGCTTTTATTTTAGCTTTTTTCCTTTCGTTTCTGGCTTATCTGGGGTTCGATCTGGTTGGGTCGATGCAATTGCCTTCGGCCATTCAGCAAACGATTATAAGTTTCGGAATCAATGAGCATTATGCCTCTGTCAGTCGGGGAGTGGTAGACTCACGCGATCTGGTTTATTTCCTGATATTTATTTTCTTTTTCCTTTTACTGACGAGCAGGACTATTCATTTCCATATCGTCAATATTCGCCGCGAAATAAGGAATGGTTTCCTACTATTGGTAGGATTGCTTTTTGTTGGAATTTTGTCGGGTCAGTCTTTTTTTAGGATCGATCTGACGGCAGAAAAGCGCTATTCATTGACCGAAGTCTCCAAAAAACTGGTAAATACCTTCGATCAGCCAATTTCTATAACTTTTTATCTGGATGGCGAATTGCCGGCAGGATTCCGGAAATTGCAAAAGTCGGTTCAGGAAAAAATTGCGGATTACAACGCTTATTCGTCGCAACAGATCAATTTATTTGTTGTTGATCCTTACCAGATTTCGGATGTCAAACAACGCGAAAAACTGTTTGCAGATTTGGCCGGAAAAGGACTTCAACCTACTGATATCCGCCAAAATACGGAACAGGGAACTGTTACCCGACGTATTTTCCCCGGAGCGATTATCGAATACGGCGATCGGTTGATTGGGATAAATCTGCTCAAAAATAATGCTGCTCTTCAAGCCGAGGTCAATTTGAACAATTCGATCGAAAGCCTTGAATATGAGTTCTCCTCAGCTTTCTCAGGATTGATGAGTACCGAAAAGCAAACAGTTGCATTTTTGACCGGACACGGTGAACTGATCGAATATGAAACACATGATTTTACAGAAGCTTTAGCCGAAAAATACACGGTGACAAAGGTTTCTCCTGAAATGCTTCTTACGAAAAAGAGTGAAATAAAAGCACTCATTGTTGCCAATCCAACCCAAAAATTTACGGAAAAGGATAAGTTTTGCATCGATCAATATTTAATGAGCGGTGGACGCATTCTTTGGCTGGTCGATCCGGTTTCGGTAAGTCTTGACAGCTTAAGTTCAGGCAATACGACATTCGCTTTTCCACAAAATCTGAATCTGGATGATCAGCTTTTCCGGTATGGTGTTCGCCTCAATGCAGATCTGATTCAGGATGTTGAATGTTTGATGATTCCGGTCAATACAGCTCCGGCAGGCACTCCGGCGAAATTTACACCGGCACCCTGGTATTATTCGCCATTGCTCGCTCCTTCGCAAAACCATGTTATCAGTCGCAATATGAACCGGGTAAAGGCAGAATTTGTGAGTTCAATCGATACGGTGGGGAAAAATGATCGGTTGCGGAAAAAAGTTATTCTTGCAAGTTCAGCATACTCCCTGGTTACGCAAGCTCCGGTTGAGATTAGCCTGAACAGCATTAATAATCCACCCGCACGGGAGCTTTTCAGGCAGCCTTCGCAGCCGGTTGGTGTTTTGATTGAAGGTACTTTTACTTCGGTATTTAAAAACCGGATGGTTGAATCTTTTGGCGTTCAGGCTTCCGGAGTGAAAACCGATAGTGAACCCACTAAAATGATTGTTTTTTCAGACGGAAATCTGATGGCTAATCAGTATCGCATGAATGGCGGAGTTCCCGAGTTTATGCCATTGGGCTACGACCGTTTTTCGCAGCAGACCTTTGGGAATAAGTTATTTCTGTTGAATGCAGTCAATTATTTATGCGATGACAATGGACTTATGGAACTTCGGTCGCGCGAATTCAAAATCCGGATTCTTGATAAAGTTCGTATGAAAGAAGGAAAATTAATGTGGCAATTGATTAATGTTTTGTTTCCTTTGTTGGTAATTTCAGTGTTTGGCGCTGTGTATGTGTATGTTCGCCAACGCAAATACAAATGCTAATTATTTTTGGATAAAATATTGACGGATCGATAGGTAAAAAATATCAAAGTTTGTATATTCGTGAACTTCCCGTTTGATGTTCCGGAAGATGATTTTAAACAAAAAAATTTAAAACTCTAAAAAAATAACCAATGAAATTTGTTGTTTCAAGTACCGAATTACTCAATCATCTTTCTGCAATCAGTAAGGTGATCAATTCAAAAAATACGCTTCCAATTCTGGACAACTATTTGTTTTTACTGGAAGAAAACAGCCTGACTGTTACCGCTTCCGATTTAGAGTCGACACTGATTACCAGCCTTGAACTTGAAAATACAAGTGGTACTGGTATTATTGCAGTTCCGGCAAAACGCATAAACGACACGTTGAAGGAATTTCCTGAGCAACCATTGACTTTCCAAATCGATCCGGAAACCTTTACGATTGATATCTTTTCGCAAAATGGGAAATTCAGTATTGTTGGTCAGAATGGCGATGATTTTCCACAACAACCCATTTTGAATGAAGCTATTGCTTCAACCATTAATGTGAATCACAATGTGTTAATGAGTGGAATCAACAAAACACTTTTTGCCACGGCTGACGATGAACTTCGTCCGGTAATGAATGGTATTTTTATTGAACTGACCACTGAGGATATGAAGTTTGTTGCTTCGGATGCTCACAAGTTGGTTCGTTACAAACGTTTCGATGCAAAAGCCGAAAAAAATGCGTCATTTATCCTTCCCAAAAAACCGGCAGCTATATTGAAAAGCTTACTTCCCAAAGAAGATTTTGATGTGAAGCTCGAGTTTGACGATAAAAATGCATTCTTCACGTTGAGTAATTATAAATTGATTTGCCGTTTGGTTGAAGGTAATTATCCAAGCTATAACTCGGTAATTCCGGCAAACAATCCGAATAAACTGATTATCGACCGGGTTGAGTTCTACAATACCGTTCGTCGTGTTTCAGTATTCTCGAATCAGGCAAGCAATTTAGTTCGCCTGAAATTGACAGAGAATCAGCTGGTTGTTTCGGCTCAGGATATTGATTTTGCGATATCGGCAGTTGAACGTTTAAATTGTCAGTACGAAGGTGAAGACATGGAAATTGGATTCAAATCAACTTTCCTTCAGGAAATATTAGCCAATCTTTCGGCAACCGATGTAAAAGTTGAGCTTTCGGATCCAACCCGTGCCGGATTGCTTCTACCAGCTGAAAGTGAAAATGAAGATGAGAACGTATTGATGCTTTTAATGCCAATGATGATAAATGCCTAACCATTTAAAGGCAAAATATAACAAACGACCCTAACAGCGTAATCTGTTAGGGTCGTTTAGCTAAATAAGAATGAAAAATGTTTTCATATACCTTTTACTGTCTATAACCTTTTTCGTTGGAATTCAGGTAAAAACCGGATGTGCCCAAACTTACTGCAATCCACTAAACCTAAGTTCTCAATTTAATCCCGAACAGCCTTTAAAACCTGGTATTGCCGACCCAACTATCGTTCTCTACAAGGACAATTATTATTTATTCGCTTCGAAAGCTGGTGGGTATTGGTATTCGGGAGATATGCTCGACTGGAAGTTTGTTACTGCCGAAAACCTGCCACTCGAAAATACTGGGCCAACAGCCGTTGTAATTGGCGACTGGATCTATTTCTTTACCTCGCTCAGTAATACCATATACCGTTCAAAGGATCCAGTCAACGGAAAGTGGGAGGTTTATGTCAGTAATTCAATTCTGTTGGCGTTGATAAGTGATTTTGCTGTTTTCGTGGATACCGACGGAAGGGTTTATTGCTACTATGGCTGTTCGAATAACAATGGAGTAATGGCGCGTGAATTGGATCCAAACAATCAGCTCAATCCACTGGGAGTTCCGGTTGTTTGCAAAAAAATAAATCCATTGATTAATGGTGGAAAAAAACTCAAGACGAATTCAGTTAAAACAGGAAGTCAAAATATTTCAGGTTCATGGATGAATAAATACAATGGGAAATACTATTATCAATGTTCGGAGTTTAATAGTCAATTGAATAATTACAGCGATGCTGTTTATGTTTCGGATGCTCCGTTGGAACCATTTACATTTGCTTCGAACAATCCATTTTCATATCGGCCTGATGGTTTTGTCTGCGGAGCCGGAAACGGATCAACTTTTGCCGATAAATTTGGCAACTGGTGGCACATTGCGACCATGACAGCTTCTGAAATGCGCGAATCTCCGTCCCGGCTTGGGCTATTTCCTTCAGGTTTCGATAAAGATGGAGACCTATTCACCAAAACTGATTTTGGCGATTATCCGATGATCATTCCAAATATAAAAAACATCGATATCAGTAAACTTGATCCGAAATGGTCGCTGCTTTCTTATCATCTGATAGCTCAGGCATCATCAAGTTTAGCAACATTCCCGGCAACTTTTGCTTTTGATGAAAACATTGGAACATACTGGAGCGCGCAAACCGGAGATAAAGGTGAATGGCTGAGCGTTGATTTGGGTTCGGTTTGCACGATTAATGCCTTTCAACTGAATTTTGTAGCGAGTAAAGCAAAACTCCAAAAGCGAGACACTATATTTACATACCAGTACCTTGTTGAATATTCCATGGATAAAAAAAATTGGAAAATGCTGAGCGATAAAACCTCCAATACTAAATACCAGACCAATCCGTATGAAGAAATACCAGTTCCTGTTCAGGCACGATATGTGAAAATTACCAATTATCGCGTGCCAAACGGTACTTTTGCCATTTCGGGCTTCCGCATTTTTGGATCAGGAGCAGATCGTAAACCGAAAAGAATTACGTCATTTCGTGCTGTTAAAGATTACCGCGATCCGCAAGTAATTAAAATGTCGTGGGAAAAGGAGGACAATACCGCTGGTTACAATATCCGTTTTGGCACCGACAAAGATAAATTATACCACAGTTACCAGGTGTTTAAAAATACCCGGTTGTCGATACACTGTCCTGATAAAAGCGACACGTATTGGTTTGCAATTGATACATTTAATGAAAATGGGGTTACACCCGGCAAACCACAACTTTTGAAGTAATAATATTTTAATGGTAATACTAAAACTTATCCATGAAACTAAATTTAAAGAATCCCCTTGTTTTTCTTGACCTTGAAACGACCGGAATGAATATTGTGACCGACCGGATCGTTGAAATCGCTTTAATCAAAGTTCATCCTGATGGCAGGGAAGAAGAGAAACAATACCGTATTAATCCTGAAATGCCTATTCCGGATGTGGTGAGTAAGATTCATGGTATTTACGACGAAGATGTGAAAGATAAACCAACTTTTAAAGAATTGGCCAAGACCATTGCCCAGTTTATGGAAGGTTGCGATTTTGCCGGATTTAATTCGAACCGTTTTGATTTTCCGTTGCTTGCCGAAGAATTTTTGCGTGCCGATGTTGATTTGGATTTGAAAAAGCGCAAGTTTATCGATGTTCAGGCCATCTTTCATAAAATGGAAAAACGCACTTTAACTGCTGCTTATAAGTTTTATTGTCAGAAACCGCTTGAAGATGCTCACAGTGCAATGGCCGATACCAAAGCAACCTACGAGGTTTTAAAAGCTCAATTAGATGTTTATCAGGATGAAGAGTATGAAGATGCTCATGGAAAAGTTTCAAAGCCGATTGTGAATGAAATAAATGCGTTGAGCGAATTTTCGGCTTATGATACGAATGTCGATTTTGTCGGACGAATTGTGTATGATGAAAATGGCGTAGAAACGATCAACTTTGGAAAGAATAAAGGGGTGGCGGTTGAAAAGGTATTGCGTGAACAGCCCGGTTATTACGGCTGGATTATCAACAATGAGTTCCCGTTATACACCAAAAAAGTTTTGACTGCCATCAAATTACGTATGAAATAATCAAAAAAAATGAAAATCATTTGTGTTGGCCGCAATTATGTGGCACATGCCAAGGAGCTGAATAATGAAATTCCGGATGAACCGGTTTTGTTTATGAAACCCGATTCGGCTTTGCTCCGAAACAACGATCCGTTTTATATTCCGGAGTGGTCGAGCGATGTGCACCACGAAATCGAACTGATTGTGCGCATTTGCAGGGTGGGGAAGAGTATAGAAAAAAGGTTTGCTCACCGCTATTATAAGGAAATCGGAATTGGAATTGATTTTACAGCCCGAGATCTTCAGAATGCGTTGAAGGATAAAGGTTTGCCATGGGAGAAATCAAAAGCTTTTGACCACTCCGCGGTGATTTGTCCTGAGTTTGTCTCAATCGGCACCTTTCCCGACCGTGATTCGATTCATTTCAGACTTGATAAGAATGGAAATACAGTTCAGAAAGGAGATTCAGCGCTGATGATTTTTTCGATTGACGACATCATTTCACATGTTTCGAAATACTTTACCCTGAAAATTGGTGACCTGATTTATACCGGGACACCCGCAGGAGTTGGCCCGGTAAAGGCTGGCGACCGCCTTGAAGGATATTTGGAAGGAGAAAAGAAATTTGATTTTTGGGTAAAATAGGTTCAGAGATTGAATTAATATTTCCTTATTTTTTTACATTTTGTGTTTCTTACTGTGTTTTTACCAAAATAATCGTCTATTTTTGACGCTGTGTAGCTGAAATCTTATCTGGTTTATTTTCAATAAGATGAGATTAAGATTGGCCTTAACCAACAAACTATTTATCATGAAAAACAAGAAAGGACTCTTGATTGCGGTTCTGGTATTGTCTGCATTTGTAATGCTATTCGTTTTGTTTCGATTTGTCGGAATACCGACTTTCCTTACACCCAATTCCCAAAAATATCAGACTTCAATTGTTGATCGCGGACAAGTGTTTATCCCTATTGAAGCTACCGGAATTGTTGAACCTGAAAACGAAGTTATCCTTTTATGTCCCCTAAACAGCATTATTCTGAAAATTAATAAGGAACCCGGAAGTCGTGTAAAAAAGGGCGAAGTGATTGTTGCACTTGATCCGGGACCCACACGCGACGAAATTGAGCAAATCACCGATCAGCTTGAAATCAAGTCGAATTCACTGGAGCGTTCGAGGCTCGAAGGGCAAATGTCGCGCATTGATCTGGACTACAATGTGGAAGTGAAAAAGCTGAAGATTGCATCCATCAAAGCACAGTTGGCCGACGAGGAACAGTTGTTGAGTGTTGGTGGTATTTCATCGGCTAAAATCGACGAAACCAAGCAAAATCTGGTTCTGGCCGAAAAAGATCTGGCGGTAGTTTTGAAGAAAAATGCGATTCGGTTAAACCAGCTTAAGACCGAAGAGATAGGTTTAAATCTTCAGATCGAAATTCAGAAAAAACAATTGGCCGATAAGATTGAGATGCTTGGAAAGCTTGATATAAAAGCTCCATCCAATGGTATTATTATTTCGGTTTCGGGTAAGGTGGGCGAAAAAATGGGAAGCGATAAGATGCTGGTATCCATGTCGGATCTTACTACCTTTAAAATCAGAGGCTCAATTGACGAGAAATATTCTGAATTTATCAGAACCGGAAATCAGGTATTTGCATTTCCTGAGAACGAAAAACTGAATGGTACAATTGGAAATGTAACGCCTGCAGTTGCCGATAATAAAATTCAGTTTAATGTTCATCTTGAGTTCAGTACAAATCCAAAACTTATACCCAATCAAACCGTTAAATTACAGGTGCTGAAGTCGTTAAAAAACGAGGTGTTGCGCATTTCTTCGGACAATAATTTCAAAGGAAATGAGGAGCAAACGGTTTATATACTCGATTCGGGCAATGTCGTTCCGAGAACCGTACAATTCGGAATAAAAGGTACCGATTATCAGGAAATTATTTCAGGTTTAAATGAAGGTGAAAAAGTGTTGTTATCGGATTCTCCTTTTTCGTGGAATCCGAAAAAAAATATTGAAGGAAAATAATGGAAAGATTCACTAAAAAGATGCGTTTGAAGGAAATTATTTTTTGTTTTCTGATGATTACTTTCCTGAGCGGCCAGGCTCAGGATATAACAAAATACAGTCTTGATCTTCATGATGTTGTATCATTGGCCATCGAACAATCTCCTTCAGTAAAATATGCTCAAAACCGGAATGTGAATTATTACTGGCGTTACCGTAATTTTAAAACTCGTTACCGGCCTCAGTTGGTATTGTCAGGAATTGTACCTGATTTTAACAACGCTACAATTGCGGTCACACAACCCGATGGAAGTATTGAATTTAAGGATGTTTCCAATATGTCGACATCCGCCCGTCTGTCGCTAAACCAGTCCATTCCGATGACCGGAACCTCGGTTTATGCTTCTACTTCTGCTTTTCGGTTTCAGGATTTTGATAAAAACAATGTGCGATACTCCGGAAATCCATTCACCATTGGCTTTACCCAACCTATTTTTGCGATTAACTGGATGAAGTGGTCACAGAAAACTGAACCGTTGGTTTATGATGAATCGCAAAAGGACTTTATTGAAACTATTGAAGAGATTTCGCTGAATACGGTTTATCGGTTTTTCAGGTATTTAATGGTTCAGACCAATTACAACCTGGCCGAAAGTAACCTGAAAAACAGTACAAATAACCTTAAAATTGCAAAGACTAAAAAGGAACTTGGAAATATTTCGGAGAATAATTATGCCCGAAATGAATTGGCTGTACTGAATGCACAAAAAGCGCTCAATCAAGCTCGTATGGATTTAAAGAATGCTGATTTTGAATTGAAATCGTATATAGGTCTTTCTCAGGATCAGAACATTGAATTGCAAATGCCGCTCAATATTACGCTGTACGATATCGATATTGCAAAGGCCATGGAAGAAGCAAAGGCGAACCGAAAAGAAGGTTCGGAATATGAGCGAAGGCTGATTGAAGCCGACCGCGATTTATTGAATGCAAAGCGAAGCAATGGATTGAGCGCCACTCTTCAGGGGAGTTATGGATTGTCGAACAGTGCGGAAACTATGGCCGGAGTTTATGATCAACCTGAGAAACAACAGGCGGTGAAGCTCGCATTGAGTATTCCGATTCTGGATTGGGGCCATTCAGCTTCTTCAGTTAAGTTGGCCGAATCTCAGCGCGATTTGGTTTTATACGATGTTGATAAAGATCGGGAAGGTTTTGAACGAAGTGTGGTCGTTCAGGTTGAGCAGTTTGGGTTGATGAAAGACCAGCTAATAACAGCCAAAGAGGCCGACAAAGTTTCGGAAAGTGGTTATCAGATTGCCTTAAAACTGTTTCAGAACGGAGAGATTTCGATAACTGATTTGAATATCGCACTCTCGGAGCGTGAAAATGCCAAACGCGATTATATCCGTACTTTGGAGAATTATTGGGAAGCCTACTATAATTTGAGAATTCTTACCCTTTATGACTTTGAAAACAATCAGAAAATAGGATACATCAATCCAATGGTAGGAAAATAGCCAAATTTCCTCCACAATTCCTGTATGTTGACTGTTTTAACGAAATTTAAATGAATCAATTCTCCTGAACTGATTTGATTTTCGTATTTTTGTCGTCCTTAATACCGGGGCTGACTGGTTTTGACAGCGGGTAGAAGAGGTATGTAAGCATGTAGGGCCTTGATCGCACAGCCCGTTAAACTCGGCGTTCACAATTCAATTGGCGAAAATAACTACGCTCTTGCTGCGTAACCGAACTAAGTAGGTTATACTTTATTCCGGTATTAGATACTGGAACGAGACATCGCCCGGGTGCTACTTCCCTGAAGCGGCCCGATCAGGCGGTGCAAATAAATCGGGGATAGCAGAAGTGGTGCTCCGGAACCTCTGCAAAATTAAGGAGATAAGGTAAAAGTCGGTGGCCCTGATCCTGCTT
>JBBQMW010000039.1:0-26545 GCA_038329265.1 Bacteroidales bacterium
TTAGTTAGTTAGGGAAAGGGTAGATTAGAGAATCTATCCTTTTTTCTTTTTTTATAACTCCACATCACTTTATCGGAACAAAACACAATTCCACATTTTGTTAAAGTAACACACAAACAAATCTTTTTTGCCCGAATGCAATAGATAATATCAAACACACAAATCAAAAGTGAACAAGTATTCGAAGTGTCAATAATAATTATTATTGTTTATTCACCTACACCCCTTTATTCATAGGCTTTTATACATATTGTTTTCATAAAGTATTGATTTACAGAACTTAAAACTTATTAAAAAAATATTAATTTTTTTTTAAGTTTTAAATGCCTGAGCATTAAAGCACTTATCTTTTTTTGGTAATTGTCAATAGCAAATCCATTTTTTTTATACATTTTTTTTCACAAAATTTGTTTCCGCTGAATTTTTCAAAGGAATATAATTTTGTCAAATTTTTAAAAATCCTGCTCCAAAATGGTTATTAATGATTATCGTTTGGTTTGGGATCATTGTCTGTCAATTATTCGTGACAATGTTCCAAGCATTAGTTTTAAGACCTGGTTTGAGCCCATTGTTCCGGTTAATCTGGACAGTGATGTGCTTACCATTCAGGTTCCGAGTCCGTTTTTTTACGAATACCTCGAAGAACAGTACATTGACCTACTTCGCAAAACATTGAGAAAAGAGCTTGGACAGGGCGCAAAGCTTGAATATGTTGTTGTAATGGGAAACAATCAAAGTAATTCCCAGCCTTACACGGTTAAATATCCTACCAATAACAATAGCAAAATTCAAAATAAACCGATGAGCATTCCTTTAAAAGCGGAAGGAAAGTCATCGATCAGGAATCCATTTATTATTCCAGGGATTCAAAAAATTCAGATTGATCCACAATTAAGGCTCGATAATACTTTTGATAATTTCGTTGAAGGTGAATGTAACCGTTTGGCGCGCAGTGCTGGATATGCTGTTTCGCAGAACCCCGGAGGAACCGCATTTAATCCACTCATGATCTATGGCAATTCAGGACTTGGGAAAACCCATTTGGCCCATGCCATTGGTATCGAGGTCAAGGAGAGTCATCCTGAAAAAGTTGTTTTATACGTGAATGCCAATAAATTTCAAACACAGTTTACTGAAGCCACCCGTAATAACAACCGGAACGATTTCCTGAATTTTTATCAGATGATCGATGTTCTGATTCTGGATGATGTTCAGGAATTTGCAGGAAAAGAAAAGACTCAGGAAACATTTTTCCATATTTTCAATCATTTACATCAGAGCGGAAAACAACTGATCCTGACTTCAGACAAACCTCCGATTGAATTAAAGGGACTTGAACAACGTTTACTTTCCAGATTCAAGTGGGGATTAACTGCTGACTTACAGCAACCTGGCTTTGAAACCCGCATGGATATTCTTCGCCGAAAAATATACAAGGACGGCCTTATTATTTCTGAAGAAGTTCTGGAATACATCGCATCGCACATTACCAACAATATCCGCGAACTCGAAGGCGCTTTAGTTTCTTTGCTTGCACAGTCAACGTTGAATAAAAAAGAAATTACGATTGAGTTGGCCAGCGAAATGATTAACAAGTTGGTTAAGAACTCGAAACGTGAATTATCGATCGACTATATTTCGAAAGTGGTATGCGACTATTTTAATATGCCCGTTGATTCGCTTCAGGCTAAAACCCGCAAACGCGAAGTGGTTCAGGCTCGTCAGCTGGCTATGTACTTCTCAAAAAGCATGACAAAATCGTCATTGGCATCCATCGGTTCGCAAATTGGGAATAAAGACCACGCAACCGTACTTCATGCCTGCAAAACGGTGAATAACCTGAAAGAAACTGATAAAGCATTTAAGCTTTGTGTCGACGATATTGAAAAGAAATTGAAATTGTAACAGTAAGAAGCAGGTCAATTTGATCTGCTTTTTTGTTGCTGGTAAATCCGAAATCAATGATTTATCTTATCCTGAGCATCCTTTCGTCATCGGTAATTTTCATCACTTTCAAAATTACCGAACGATTCAAAACCAATCTGATTAATTTAATTACCGTAAATTATCTGGTAGCGGCCATTCTTGGCTTTAGCTTCAACCGGTATTCAATTTCATTCCTGAATGTTCTCAGTTCGAAATGGTTCCCTTTTGCTTTACTCATAGGCTTTTCGTTTATTCTGATGTTCTTTCTGATTGGTTATTCAATCCGACGTTCAGGAGTAGCAGTAACCACCTTGGCTGGCAAAATGTCGATGGTTATTCCAATTTTATTTTCAATATTGTATTTTTCCGAAAAATCAACCATACTAAAGGTTTCGGGACTAACTCTGGCTATTGTTTCGGTATTTCTAACCAGCTATCGGTCCTTAGAGAAAAAGAACAGTCTGATATTGATTATCCTGCCCCTTGCCATTTTCCTGGGTTCAGGAGTCACCGATTCGATCGTAAAATATGCCCAAACCTTTTTGATTCCCAACAATATAAGTTTGCTATTTCCGGCAGTGGTATTTCTCACAGCTCTGATTTTAGGATTGCTTTTCATCCTTCTGAAACCCGGTTCTGCTTCAAAAAGTATCACAATTGCCGAACTGATTGGCGGAACAATCCTTGGAATCGCGAATTTTGGCTCATTATACTTCTTCATAAAAGCATTAAACAACAGCAAATTAGACAGTTCAATTGTATTCGGGCTCAATAACATTTGCATCGTGCTCTTCTCCATTATGATTGGATCTTTGGTCTTTAAAGAAAAACTTTTAAAAGTTAATTTTGCAGGTATTATTTTGGCAATTGCCGCCATTTTAATTTTAATGAAATCCTGATGGAAGATACTTATAAAACTATTTCAACTCCTTCGGAAGGCCTTTTCAAAGACAAAGGCAGTAAATTCCATTCCTTTGCTTATCCGGTAAGTTCGGAGGACGAAATCAAAGGAATTATTCAAATCCTGAAAAAGGAACATTATTCGGCACGACATCATTGCTACGCCTGGCGTTTAGGGCATGAGAAATTACTTTTTCGGGCCAACGACGATGGTGAACCCTCTTCAACAGCAGGTAAACCCATTTTGGGACAAATTCAAAGTTTTGATCTCACAAACATCCTTATTGTAGTTGTCCGTTATTTCGGAGGAACTCTTTTAGGAGTGAGCGGATTGATTAATGCTTATAAAAATGCAGCTCATGATGTCTTACTTCAGGCTGAAATCATTGAAAAACTGGTTGAAAAGCGACTGAGTATCGAGTTTGATTATGGAGTAATGAATGAAGTGATGAAGGTATTTAAAGACGAAAAACTGACTCAGCTTGAATCATTGTTCGACCTGAGATGCGAAATAAAAACTCAAGTCAGATTAAGTGAGCTTAACCGGATTGAAGAAGCATTTATAAAGATTGAAGGGGTAAAAATAATAGAGTTGCTGTAATTGATTATTGATGATATCGTACAGAGATGTTAATAAAATTTTCAAAAAAATCATCCGAAATTTTCCGAAATATCAACGAAACAATCTACTTTTGAGTTTTAATGAAACATCTGATCAAACGATATCATTATTTTTTGAGTGAACAGCTTCACAGGAGAATAAATTTCCAAAAGAGCCTATTTAATTTCCATTATTTCAGCAATTTAAGTCAAAAACATATATTTCCGGGAACTGCGGAATATTATAAAAACCAACTGAATGAAAATTTCTGTTGGTTTTTTTTTGCCTCTACATCCATTAAAAAACAACATATAAAATGAAGAAAAAAGATTTGATCTCGATTACCGATTATTCAAAAGAAGATTATCTGCGAATTTTAGAACTCGCTGCCGATTTTGAGGAAAACCCCAATCAACGACTGCTTGAGGGCAAAGTTGTAGCTTCCTTATTTTTCGAACCATCAACCCGTACCCGGCTTAGTTTCGAAACAGCTATCAATCGCCTGGGTGGCCGGATTATTGGATTTTCCGATGCCGGTTCTTCGAGTGTTTCGAAAGGCGAAACCTTGCACGACACCACCCGCATGGTGAGCAACTATGTCGATCTGATTGTGATGCGCCACCCTCTCGAAGGCAGTGCCCGATATGCAGCCGAAGTAGCTGATGTTCCAGTTATCAATGCAGGCGACGGTGCAAACCAGCATCCGACACAAACCTTGCTCGATTTGTACTCAATCCGTAAAACACAGGGAACCCTCGATAACATTAACATTTTCATGGTTGGCGATCTCAAATACGGCCGAACCGTTCATTCGCTGCTCATGGCTTTGTCGCAATTCGAGAATCCGATTTTCAACTTCATTGCTCCTGAAGAACTGGCCATGCCTGAGGAATACAAGCTATTTCTGAAAGAAAAAGGTATTCGATATTTCGAACACACCGAAATTAACGAGAACATCAACCATGCTGACATCATCTACATGACCCGGGTTCAAAAAGAGCGATTTATGGACCCAATTGAATATGAGAAAGTTAAAAACGTTTACATTCTCCGGAACAGCATGTTGAATGATACCAAGCCCAATGTTCGGATACTGCACCCACTGCCACGAATCAACGAAATACATACCGATGTGGATACAAACGAAAAAGCCTATTATTTTACCCAGGCACTAAATGGACTTTTTGTAAGGCAAGCCATCATCGCACATATTCTCAATCTCAAATAAATTAAGCCATGAATAATCTTTTAAATAAAAAACTGAAGCTAAAAGTTAGTGCAATCAACAATGGGACAGTTATCGACCATATTCCCTCCGAAAATCTTTTTAAAGTAATTTCCATTTTGGGACTTCAGAAGGTAAAAACCCAAATTACTTTCGGAGCCAATTTCGAAAGCGAGAAACTGGGAAGTAAAGCCATCATTAAACTTTCAGATGTGTTTTTTGAGGACGACGAGATCAATAAAATTTCGTTGATTGCGCGTAATGCCAAACTCAACATTATCCGCGATTACGAAGTGGTCGAAAAACGTGTGGTGGTTGTACCTGACGAAATAATTGGCATTGTGAAATGTTTTAACCCGAAATGCATTACGAATAACGAAGAAATTACTACTCATTTCAACGTTATATCAAAAGATCCGCTCGACCTGAAATGCAAATACTGCGAAAAAATTACTCACGAAGACCAAATGGTAATTAAATGACAACAACAAATTTTGCAGAAGTTTATCAAAAAGCATCTGAACTGGCGAAGCACAATCCGGAGGATCTATTACCTGGCATTTGTAAATTACTAAAACAGGAAGTTTATCATTACGACTGGGTTGGATTTTACATTCTTGATGCGGAAAAGAATGAACTTGTTCTTGGACCTTTCGCCGGAAAACCAACTCAGCACACACACATTTCCGTAGGTAAAGGCATTTGCGGTCAAGTGGCCGAAAGTGGCCAAACCATGGTTGTTCAGGATGTGACTCAGGTTGAAAACTACATTTCGTGCGGGCTCGATGTTCAATCTGAGATCGTGTTTCCGATTATGAAGCATGGAAAATTTGTGGCCGAGATAGATATTGACAGCCATTCACCTGCCCCGTTTACTCCTGAAGACAATGAGTTTCTGACAAAAATATGTGCTTTATTGGTCGATCATTTTTAAATTTCAAACCAAGCTGATTTAAAGCCAGTTCCATCAGAGTGAGTGTCAAAAATATTTTTTTCAATTATTTAACGAAAATAATTGAACGAATCCGCATAAATTAATGGTTTTGATTGTTTAGATAGTGTAATTTGCAGAATGTTTTTTGCTGCGAATTACACGATCTATTTTTGCTGACCATAAAACTGAAAGCAGTACAGTTTTTATCTCCGTAACCATGATGAACGAAATATACGAAATTCTATTCCATACCAATGAAGTGCTGTTTGCTATTGTTTCGAACAATGTTTACGAAGCCTATCTGATTCTTTTCCTAATTATATTTCTTGAAACCGGACTGATTGTTTTTCCTTTTTTACCCGGCGACGGACTACTGTTTTCGGCTGGTGTGATTGCCGCTTCATCTGAAATGAGTATCATTGTTTTAGTACCGTTACTGATTGTGGCAGCTATTCTGGGTAATCACTTTAATTACCGGATTGGCAAAAAGGTTGGAAATAGCATTGAGCAAAGCAATAATCGGTTTGTGCAAAAGTATCTTGTAAAATCAATTATCAAAACCCGTGATTTTTATCACAAACACGGCAAAAAATCTATCATTATCGGAAGGTTTTTCCCGGTTATCCGAACGTATATCCCTTTCTTTGCCGGAACCGTTAAATTTGATTTTCCTGTCTTTTCAAATTATACGATTATTGGATCAGTGATCTGGGTTCCTTTCTTTACGCTTACTGGCTATTTCCTTGGTGAAATTCCCTGGGTGAAAGACAATTTTGAAATCGTTTTTCTGGGACTGATTGTTGTTACACTAATTCCTTTCTTCTATGCAGCGCTTAAAACCCTGATTAAATCAAATAAAGTCTGATTCCAGCCATTCTATTCTTCTGAAAGTCTTGATTATTCATCAAAAAAGCTATTTTTGGCAGTTCAAAATTCGTTGATATGTCAAAACTCTTCCTCACAAAGCCTTTGTCGTTGTTGCTTTCTGAATCTAATTCCGACCACGGATTAAAGAGATCACTCAGTGCATTAAATTTAACCACACTTGGGATTGGTGCAGTTATAGGCGCCGGAATCTTTGTCTTAACTGGTCAGGCTGCGGCGCAATATGCTGGTCCTGCAATAGTTATCTCGTTTATTATATCAGGATTAGCCTGTTTGTTTGCGGGTTTGTGCTATGCTGAATTCGCCTCAATGATCCCTATTTCAGGAAGCGCCTATACATACGCCTACGCCACAATGGGTGAGTTTGTAGCCTGGATTATTGGCTGGGATTTGATTTTGGAATACCTGTTTGCCGCATCAACGGTAGCTGTTGGCTGGTCGGGTTATGTGGTTAGTTTCCTGAAAGATTTTGGAATTCTGATACCCGCACAATTCACGGCAGCGTTTGGAACTGTATTGGTTAACATTCCGCAAATCGGATGGAAACCCTCAACTCCCGAATTGGCAAAAAATTTAGCCGATACCGGCATATCCATCGACAGTCTTCCTCATCTTGCCGGAATTTTAAATCTTCCCGCCATGTTTATCGTTGCTGCCACCTCAATTTTATTGCTGATCGGGATTCGTGAGTCTGCCAAATTCAATAATATCATGGTGATCATCAAGGTATTTGTGATTTTATTATTCATCGGCATCGGATTTATGTTTGTCAATAAAGCAAACTGGGTACCTTTTATTCCTGAAAATACTGGAGAATGGGGCCATTATGGCTGGAGTGGTATTTTTCGTGGAGCTGCAGTTATCTTCTTTGCCTACATTGGATTCGACGCTGTTTCGACTGCTGCTCAGGAATCAAAAAATCCCCAACGGGATATGCCCATCGGCATTTTAGGATCATTAGGAATATCGACTGTCCTGTACATTTTAGTTGCCATTGTTTTAACCGGGATTGTAAGTTATACATTCTTGAATGTTGCCGATCCGATTGCAGTGGGTGTTAATGCAATGGGCCCCGGCCTTTTTTGGTTACGTCCGATCATTAAAATTGCCGCAATAGCAGGACTTAGCTCAGTAATTTTGGTCATGTTACTAGGGCAACCCCGCATATTCTTTGCAATGTCGAAAGATGGACTATTGCCACCGGTATTCGCAAAAATACATCCCCGATTCAAAACTCCATACGTTAGTACTTTGGTAACAGGATTCGTTGCAATGGTTGTTGCAGGAATCCTTCCAATTAATATTCTTGGAGAGTTGGTCTCTATCGGGACCTTGCTTGCATTTGCCATTGTTTGCATCGGAATTATCATTTTAAGAGTAAAACGACCCGATATTAAACGAACATTCAAGACACCGTTTGTTCCGCTTGTTCCAATTTTAGGAGCCGGTATTTGTCTTTTGCAAATGGCATCGCTTCCCTTGGATACCTGGCTGCGGTTAATCGTCTGGATGGCTCTGGGTATGGTAATCTATTTTGTATACGGTATCAGGAACAGTAAATTGCGCAATAATCCTTCTTAAGACCGGATATTTATATGAAACTTAAGCCTCTTCCTTTTTTGGGAAGGGGCTTTTTGCTTATACACTTTAGCTGAGAATCATTTAAATACTGAGCAACCCATGAAATTTCAAAATGTGAACGCCTAAAAACTTGACCATCATCCAACAAATCGATGCCGGCATTGTTATACCAAATGCACTATCAAATCAGTCAAAAGTTTTAAGTATAATGCCGATGAATAGAAATGTTAAGGCCAATCGAGTGAGCGAAGATTGGACTGTTACATTTCTTCAATCGGTATTAAATGTTAAAAATTCAATTTATAGTATTTACACCTGCTAAAACCAGCTGCAATGAAAATCCTTCTAAAAATATCTTCACTAATCGTTTTAATCCTGATTATAAACATAGCTAATGGACAGGGCACAAACAAACTTATACCTTTTGCCAGTGGATTGACAAGTCCTGTAGGCATTACCAATGCAGGCGACAGCCGCCTTTTTGTGGTCAATCAATTAGGGTATGTTCATATTATAAGTCCCAATGGGATTGTGAATACTCAACCGTTTATCGACATTCATGATCGGGTGGTTTATGGTGGCGAGCGCGGATTACTTGGGATAGCCTTTCATCCTCAATACAAAACAAATGGCTATTTCTTTGTGAATTATATCGGGAATGGTGATAGTACATACATTTCCCGCTTCAAGGTAAATACCGAAAATCCTGATCTGGCTGATCCACAGAGCGAATTAAAATTAATGACTATATTTCAACCATATACCAATCACAATGGCGGTGATTTATGTTTCGGGCCTGATGGGTATTTATACATTGGTCTTGGTGATGGTGGTTCAGGAGGCGATCCGGGGAATCGTTCTCAAAATAAAATGGAATATCTTGGAAAGATGCTTCGAATTGATGTGAATCAGGGAAATCCTTATTCAGTGCCAGTCACAAATCCTTTCTACGGCAGTAAATCAGCGCGTAACGAAATATGGGCATTGGGATTGCGCAATCCATGGAGGTTCAGTTTCGACCGTCTAACCGGAGATCTTTGGATAGGCGATGTTGGACAAAATGCCATCGAAGAAATTAATTTTCAAGCAGCAGACAGCAAAGGCGGCGAAAACTATGGATGGAGGTGCTATGAAGGTAACCAGCCATACAGCAATACCGGATGTATTTCGTCAAATGAGTTGACCTTCCCAGTGTATAGCTATCCTCAAGATCAGGAATGTTCGGTGACCGGAGGGTATGTTTACCGGGGTTCAGCCTCCTCGCCTTTTTACGGTCGTTACTTTTTTACCGATTACTGCTCCGATCGGATCTGGACCTTGCATAAAGTAGCTGACAACTGGGTAAAAGAAGATTTTGGCAGATTCACTGGAAACAATTTCAGCACATTTGGTGAAGATGCCAGCGGAAAATTATATGTTGCAGGTATATACAGTGGAAAGATATTTCGGATCGATGACCTGTCAACCAACATTAATCCCATTGAAAATTCGATGGGTTTAAAAATCATACATGTCCCATTTTCGGATATTATCCAACTGAGAACCGACCGAAACGACAATCCTGAAATCCAAATTTATGTTTACGACATCAGGGGTACACAACACTTCAGGAAAAACATACAGGAACAAATGTATGAATTAAACCTTGGGTTCTTGCCTGCGGGTATTTATTTCCTGAAAGTTACCATTGATGGAAATAATCAGATTCAGAAACTGGTATTGGGAAAATAGGAATCCATTATTTTTCAATTTTATTACCTTGATCCTGAAATTTGAAACTCAATATCAATCGAAGGATGTCGTCTCACAACTCTTCAGTAAAATCGATTCTATTTGCCTTATTGGCAAACCTTGGAATAGCCATTACCAAAACAGTAGCCGCAGTAATAACAGTTTCCGGAGCAATGTTGGCCGAATCGATACATTCATATGCCGATTGCGGCAACCAGGGACTTTTGTTTTTGGGCTTGAAAGCATCGAAAAAGGAACCAGATCCTGAACATCCGCTCGGGTATGGAAAAGCAATTTTCTTTTGGTCGTTCATGGTTGCACTGATTCTGTTCAGTATGGGAGGATTATTCTCGATTTACGAAGGAATCCATAAACTGAGTTCACACGAAGGATTATACAGTGACTTGTTTTTGCACTTGTTTCTGTGATTCTTGCCATGGTAACTGGCAATCCGCTGTTCGACGCTATTGGAAGTATTGGTATTGGAGTTTTGCTGGTAGTCATTTCCATCTTTCTGGCAGTTAAAATTAAAGGATTGCTCATTGGTCAAAGTGTTGATATGGAAGGCCGTGAGGAGATTACAAAGTTTCTGGAAAGCCAACCCGAAATAAATAAAGTTTTGAATTTAATTACACTTCAATTGGGTGCTCAGGTTATGGTTGCAGTTAAAGTTAAGATGGTATCTGTCGAAACTGTCGGGCATTTAATTCAGAATATAAATCGTTGCGAAGCCGCACTCAAAAAGCAAAACCCAGCAATTCAATGGGTTTTCTTTGAACCTGATGTTGAATAAAACAAATTATCCATTTAGCCTTTCCACATTTTTACCAATAATAACCAGTGCTGGCATCGGTGGTTTTTCATTTTCCAGAAGTTGTTTGATCGTTCCAAGTGTACCTTCAATTGCAGAAGTATCGGGTTGCGAAACTTTGCTTAAAATCTGAACTTTTATTTCAGGAGACATGGACTGCTCGATCAATCTTTCAGATAGTTTAACCAATTTATTTAACCCCATATAGAAAATGATTGGCGAACCTGACTTCAGGACAGATACAAAAGTGTCAAGATCACAAAAATCACCTTCGCAATAGTGCCCGGTGCCGAATAAAACCATGCTATTTTTGCCACGTTCGGTGAGCGGAATGCCATAAAGCGAAGCTGCACCCAACGCAGATGTTACTCCCGGAATGGTTTCATAATTCAATTTGTTTTCGATGCAAAAACGAATTTCTTCGGCACCCCGACCAAAAATCATGGGGTCACCCGATTTCAGTCGAACCACTTTTTGTCCTTTCGCAGCCAATTCTATTATCAGCTGATTGATCCATTCCTGGCGCCCGGTTTGGTTCTGCCCATCCTGATAGATCTTGCCCACATAAATTCGCTGTACGTCGGGCTTTGCCAGATTCAAAATTTCCTCGCTCACCAAGGCATCATGCAAAATGCAGTCAGCCTCCTGAATGCGTTTCATGGCTTTGATGGTCAACAATTCCGGATCGCCGGGACCTGCACCAACTATGGAGATGAGATGAGAAGCCTCCCCCGACCCCTCCGAAGGAGTGGAGAAATACTTTTGGTAATTTGATATTGACATAGATAGGAGACTTCAGTATTTTCGCTTACTTTTCACTAGTTGCAAGGTTATCCAGATAATCCATCGGACTGGAAAATTTGAACTTATATTTTAATAATCGTTGTAATTTACTGCTATCAACGATTTTATAGGACTCCAATTGATCTGTAATCAACGGTTCAGGTAGATTTGAAATTCTCGCCGCTTTGCTATAGAAATCCTTTTTATACGGATGTTCCGGACAGCAGGCATTCAAGGTTACGCCCCAAAGTTCCTGATTAATAATGTCCGAAATAATCCCGATACAGTCATCCAGATGAATGAGATTTACCGGTGTATTAGCAACTGCCCGCTGAGCTTTAAGAAGAAACTTTGCAGGATTTCGGTCAGCGCCAATTAATCCGCCAAATCGCAGTATCGTGGTTTCGAAATCAAATTGACTATTCAACAGATTCTCGGCCAATAACAAGGCTTTTCCGCTCTCCTTATCAGGTAGAAACACGTCTTCTTCGATGGCAATCTGAAGATTTTCGGGATATACAGAAGTTGACGAAATGAATATCACCTTTCGAATTCTGTATTTCAGCACAAAAGGAACAAGTTGCGCAATTTGCGCTGGGAAAATACGCTCAATACCTTCAATTCTGCGCGGTGGAATCGAAATAATCAAAACATCACAATTAAAAAAATCAGATTCAGGAATATGAACTGAAGTTTCGTTTAAAACCATCTGATACGGAAGAATTCCATCGTTCCTTAGCAGTTCAAATTTTTCAACAGAAGTTACTGAGCCTTTTACTGAAAAGCCATGCCCGAGCAAATGCTTTGCCAAAGGCACTCCCAGCCAGCCACATCCTAAAATTGATATTTTTCCGGAGTTCATTTTGATTACTATTTACTGTTTTCTTTCATCCAGCGAGCAATCGAATACTGCACAAACGACAACTCCTCGGGTTCGTCGAGCAGATGTACTTTATTCGTAAAATAACGCCAGGCGGCTTGTGCTGTCTTGTTTTCGTTGACCATGATTTGAGAAGAAGGTGGCGGAAAATTTCCGGAAGCCCGGTAACTTTCGATTCCGGCCGTACTGAAAAACAGAAAGACATCAAAAACCTTATGCTCAAGCTTTTCGGCAGGCGTATCGGTATTAACTTCCACATACTCAATCTCCTGATCGTAAAGCCATTGATGGGTCGCTCTGGACATTTTCTGACCGATATATAAGAATGGAGTCTTCATAATTTGAGTTTTTAATGTTTAAAATCAATGCCTTTCAGCGTTTCTTTCACGTATTGTTTGCGGATGACAAAATCACCAAATTTTTCATCGGGATTTCTAGTTCCGGCATAATCAGCAATAATCGGAAGCAGTTCTGCCAAAATTTCTGACTCTGTTAGAGTCTCTTTATAGAGAGTATTCAGACGGGTACCAATAAAGTTTCCGCCAAGGTAAAGGTTGTAATGACCTTCCGATTTTCCGACAAAACCGATTTCTGCCAAATAAGGTCTTCCGCAGCCATTCGGGCAACCAGTCATGCGAATCACAATTTCTTCCTGATATAAACCGTATTCGCCGAGTATTGTTTCAATTTTAGTAATCAACGAAGGCAGGTAACGTTCAGCTTCGGCAAATGCCAGTCCACAAGTATTTAAAGCCACGCAGGCAATCGAATTTTGCCGCAGTCCCGAAATTTCTTCTGGCAAAACATCAAATTTCTTCAGAATTTCAATGACTTTTTTCTTCTCAGCAGCCGAGACATTGGCAATAATCAGGTTCTGGTTTCCGGTCAGAATAAACTGACCTGAAATATTTTGTGCAATTTCGCGCAATGCTGATTTGAGTTTAAAATCACCTCTGTCAGCCACGCGACCGCCTTCAACAAATAGCGTTAAACTCCATTTCGAATCGGCACCTTTTTTCCAGCCCAAACGGTCGCCATTTCGGGTAAAACTGTACGATTTTGCTTCCTGAAATTGATAACCGAGGTATTTTTCCACCTCATTTTTAAACCAATCAATCCCATGATCGTCAATGGTATATTTCATTCTGGAACGTTTACGATTCTGACGGTTACCATTATCGCGCTGAACCAACAGAACTTTCTCAGCTACATCTAGGACCTGTTCTGGCAGGCAAAAACCAATCACTTCGGCCAGTCGTGGATATGCCTCTGGCAATCCAAAAGTAGAGCCCATACCACCGCCAACAGCCACATTGTAGCCAATAATCCGGTTATTTTCGACAATAGCGATAAAACCCAGATCCTGCGAAAAAATATCGGTATCGTTGTAAGGTGGAATTGCCACCGCAATTTTGAATTTTCGCGGAAGATACCGGTCTCCATACAATGGTTCAACATCCTTTTTGCTGTCGGCAATCAATTTCTGATCGAGCCAGATTTCGTGGTAGGCCGTGGTCGATGGCAGCAAATGTTCGCTAAGTTGCCGGGCAGTTTCATACACTTCGGCGTGCAATTCCGACTCAGCCGGATTCGGGTGACACATCACGTTTCGGTTGACATCACCACAAGCTGCAATGGTATCCATCAAACCAGCATTGATTCCCTGAATGGTCTTTTTTAGGTTCGTTTTAATCACTCCATGGAGTTGAAAAGCCTGTCGTGTGGTCAGTTTCAACGTATGATTGGCATATTGTTCTGAGATGGCATCCAATTGAAGCCATTGTTTGGGTATCACTACCCCACCCGGAACACGAACGCGAATCAGGAACGAATAGGCTGGTTCAAGCTTTTGCCGTTTGCGTTCTTTCTCCAGATCGCGGTCGAACTGTTGATACATACCATGAAATTTGGAGATTTGTGTATCAGCAAAGACCATCGATCCGGTAATCGGATCAGCCAGACTTTCAACCAAAGTTCCTCTTAAAAAATTACTGTCGTATTTTATCTTTTCGAGTTCCGAAAGTTCTTTCCAATTTATCGTATCGCTCATTCTATTGATTTGTAGGTTGTTAATCACTTGTCATTAGTCAATGGTCATTAGTCATTAGGAAAAAGGAAATCCCTAAATTATCAGAAAATGAAGCCAATATCCTTTCATCTTTACTCATTCCTTTTTACTTTTCCATTTTCTAGTGTCTATTTCCTTTTTGCCTTTTTTAATATACATCGGTTTGAAAACGCTTATCTTTCTTGAGTTTCTTAAGGTATTCCAGTGCTTTTTCTTCAGTCATTCCACCTTCAGTTTCGAATATCCTCAGCATTGCATTCTGTACATCGCGCGCCATATGTTTCATATCTCCACAAAGATAAATATTTGCACCCCTACCCAGCCATTCGAAAATTTCCTTCTGTTTTTCAATCAACCGGTGCTGCACGTAAACTTTCTGATCCTGATCGCGCGAGAATGCTACATCAATTTTTTCAAGATAACCATCTTTTAATAATTTCTGCCATTCAACCTGATACAAAAAATCGGAATGAAAGCTGCGTTCGCCAAAGAAAAGCCAGGTTTTTCCTTTCTGATTATTGGCTTCACGATGCTGAAGAAATGCCCGATATGGAGCGACTCCAGTGCCTGCACCAACCAAAATGACCGGGGTTTCTTCGTTGGCAGGAAGTTTAAATGCCGGATTTTTTTCAATAAATACTGAAACCTTTGAATCGATGTCAATCTGGTCGGCCAGATAGCTCGAACATGCTCCGGAGCGTTCGCGTTCACGGCGTGTGTATCGAACCGTTGCAACAGTAATATGTACTTCGTCGCCAACGGCAGACTGGCTCGACGAAATAGAATACAACCTCGCCGGAAAGCTCCTTAAAACTTCCACAAATTCCTGTGGTGCAAAAACAAAGGGAAAATCTTCCAGTAGGTCAAGTAAGTCGTGTCCATACAAATATTGGTCAAGTTGAGCATCATCAGCAATTATTTCCTGAAGCTTCTCATTCCCTGTCTTTTCCTGGTATTTCTGCAATACATCCCGATTGAGAACAGTAATTTCCAAACGATCACACAAGGCTTCTTTCAATTGAAAATCACCTTCTTTCAACTTAATTTCTTCTGTTCCTGAAAATCCGGATTTACGGATAATGGCATCAACCAATGCAGGTGGATTGTTGGCCAAAATACCCACTGAATCACCAGGTTCGTATATAATTCCCGAACCTTCCAACGAAAGTTCAACATGGAAAACTTCCTTGTCCGAATCACGACCGGTGATTTTTACTTTATCCAAAACTGTTGCAACGAAAGGTTTTTTTCGGGTATACTGAACTTCAGCAGATGCATTGGCCAGAATTCCATTCGCCTGTACTGAATGCCCTTCTTTTTTGGCAAATAATTCGACAAATTCTTTCATCCACAAATCAATTTCTTCCTCAAAATCAACGTCCAGCTTCAGAACCGGAAGTATAGATTTTGCACCAAGCCGGATAAGTGCCTGATCGATATCGACTCCGGTCTGGCAATAGAGTTTATAACTTTTATCGCCCAAAGCCACCACCGAATAATTCAGGTTTGGCAATTGAGGAGCACGTTTCCCGGTAATAAAACCGTGAAAATCTTCGGCCATTGCAGGTGGTTCACCTTCGCCATGCGTGCTGACAATAAAAACCACATTGGTTTCGGTCGCGAGCTGACGGGTTTTGTAATCGTCTAAAGCGAATGACTGAACATCGATACCAGTGGCAACAAGTTTTCCGGCTAGATTTGCGGCGATAGTTTTACTTCGTCCGGTATGTGTTCCGTATAAAATTGTAAGTTTTGGCTTCTGACCTGTTGAACTCGTTGCCGCAGAAGTTTGGGCTGGACCGGAACCAGCTAAAAGCCCCTGAAAATAACCACTGATCCATACAATTTGCTCACGGTTTAATCCGGAAGCAAGATCGGATAAAGTCTTAATCTGCTGATCGTTTAACGGACTTAAATGAATACTCATATGTTTTGATTTTTTCGATTTTCTAAATAATCCTGAATCTGATTTCGCAAGCGAATGGTTTCCTGAACATTTTCAGCATTCGAACTAACAGCCACACTAATATTTCCATCCTGATAAATTGCTGGCGAAACAAACTGGCACAGCGCCGGATTGTCGTGGATGTTGACCAAAACTCCAAATTCTCTGCCATCACTGGCAATCTGTCGGTCAAGTTCAATATTGTTGGTGCACGAATAAAGCATCAGATAGCCATTCAAATCACTCTTTTCATAGCTTTTTCTGAAGCACTTTACACCTGAAGCCAATACTTCGTCAATGATATTTTCAGCAACAACCTCGATGATCGCTCCTGAACGCAGCAAAATAATAATCTTTTTCAAAGCACTATGTCCACCGCCAATAACCAGTATTTTTCGGTCTGAGATATCGAGCGATATGGGTAAAAAATTTCGTTTCATGCCATTTTATATTTGATAATCGACTTTTGATTGTTTTATCCGTCCGAAACTTATTCGGTTCCAGGTTCGCTCATGAAAATAATACAAAACCATCTTTGTAAACACTTCAACACCGCCGATGGTTAAGGCAAAATCAAGTTTCCCGGTGACAATCCATGATATTAGAAAAGTATCGATAGTTCCAATGGTTCGCCATGAAACTGATTTTACAATACTTCGGTACGATTTTTCACTCATTTGTGGTCTGTTAAAATTCAAAAAAAAAGCTCTTCCGGATTTCAGAAGAGCTTAAATATATGTTGGCAACAATTTACCTATATCCTATTCACCTTCTGAACCACCAAATGACAGCACATATACATGGTATTCCACATAGTACATGAAAGATTCATTTTTGCCATTTCAGAAGAAATCATCATCATAAATAAAAGACTTTGTGATCTGTAATTATTCAATACTGCAAAAGTAAATTCAATTTTCACATTTCAAAACAAATTGATATTTATTTTTTGTTAATTCTTACAATCCGGAAAAACGAAGGCTATATTTGTTTCAGTTTTAATTGACAACATGTATAACGCCACTGTATACTATTTCAATCCAACCTGCGAATTGGCAGTGGCCAATGGTTCGTTTAGTTATATGCCTCCCCTTCTGTTGCAGGAAATGGAAAGCAATCTATCCATTCTTCCTTTTGCTTTTGGAACTGAAAAAGATTTTATTCTGACTGAAAACCCACCATCTGAAATCTTTTTGAATAGTCTAAAAAATGCGGGTTTAAATTTACCCCGTTTTTGCAGTTTAGATGAACTGGAATCCATGCCAGAGGGTACTTTTGATACCATCGTTCCCTGGGGTTGGAGTCCGGCTGCCCATTTCAAACTCAAAAACCTGAAACAAAAATGTAGCGAGAAATTTAAAACAAGTCCTGTTTTTAACTGGAAAACAGAGCACCGATTACTTTACGAGCGTTCGACTTCTTTGAATTTTCTACATGAAATACTAAATAATAATCCTCCGGATTGGTTGATTGACCAAGCCATGTGTGGAGAAAAAGTAGAAAGCTGCGACGAAATTGACACCATGCTTTCAAAACATTCGTCAGTAGTCCTGAAAGCTCCTTTAAGCTCATCAGGTCGCGGAATCCAGATTATTCGAAAATCAAAATTAAACGCATCAAACAAACAATGGATTTCTGGAATATTAAAACATCAAAACTATCTGATTGCTGAGCCATATCTCGAAAAGCTGATTGACCTTTCGTTCCAATTTCAGGTAAAAGATCATTCGAAAGTCGAATATTTGGGTTATTCGATCTTCGATACCAGTTCAAACGGACAATATAAAGGAACATTTATTCATCCGGATTTAAGGGTATTATTGCCTGACGAAAATTTCACCCAATTAGGGGAAATGATTGATGCAACTGCCGGAATATTAAAGGAAGCTTTGTTAAAATCAGAATATGCAAAATATTACAGCGGATATCTGGGGGTTGATGCGCTGATTTTCAGGAATCAAAACCGGCTGATGATGCAACCGTGCATTGAAGTAAATTGCAGGATGAATATGGGCGTTCTCTGTCTCCAGTTGGAAAATAAAATTGATAAGGATACATCAGGAAAGTTTGAACTCAGTTTGATTAAACCAGATGAATTCGATAACGATTCAGCTATTGGATTAAAAAATGAACTTAAATTCAGTAATGGTAAAATTATTTCAGGATATCTTCCTTTGGCTGAACAAAAACCAAATAAAAAGTTCGGTGCCTACATCAATTTGGGTTCGGCCAAATAGCGGTTAATCGTATCGAGTAAATATTTTAAGCGAATCGGTTTAGTAATAAATTCATCACAACCAGCTTCCTGACACAATCTTTCTTCGCCTGATAAAATAAAAGCAGTTTGAACAACGATAACAATATTGGGATGAATTGATTTTATAATTCTTGTTGCTTCAATTCCATCCATTTTAGGCATGTTGATGTCCATCAAAATCAAGTCAATATTTGGATTCCCCTTGACAATTTCAACCGCATCCAAACCATTTTTTGCCCAAATCAGGCTTGCTTTTGTCTTCCTTAAAGCAGCTTCAAAGTAAATATTACTTGTTTCGTTGTCTTCAACAATTAAGACAGTCTTGCCCACCCAGGAATAAGTTGTATCAGTAAATTCCATTTTTAGTGTATTAATTATATATATATTTTTCCATTTGTTTGTAAACACGTTCAATAACCCGAACTAAATCACTCGAATTAAAGGGTTTTTCAAGATAATCATCCATTCCTGAACTTAAGAATAAATCCTTATCACTCTTAAGCGTATTCGCTGTCATAGCAACAATAGGAACACGATTTTGTACCGAATTTTCCTTTTCCCAATCTCGAATTTTGCCAGTTGCTTCAACGCCATCCATTTCAGGCATCTGAATATCCATAAAAATAACATCAGGTAAATCCGTTATAAAACGCTTAACTGCCTGAATACCATCAGAAACAACGATTACCTGGTGACCGAGTTTTTGCAGATTTAAGATAGCGACTTTTTGGTTAATAATATTGTCCTCAGCTAATAATATTTTCAATTTTTTATTTTTATCGATGGCCTCTTCTAATTTCGGATTTTCATCTGTTAAAATACGATGCTCTCCAATTCCAAATTCAGCATTAAAATGAAAAATTGCCCCCTGCCCTTCTTCGCTAATAATACTAATTCGCCCATTCATTAATTCAACCAGATTCTTTGAAATAGCAAGACCTAATCCGGTACCTCCAAATTTTCGGGTGGTTGACACATCTGCCTGCGAAAATGATTTGAACAGTTTCAATTGATTTTCCGGAGAAATTCCTATACCTGAATCCTGGACTTCAAAATTCAGTTGCACAGTTGATTCATTAATCCCGATTAACTTCACTTTAATTTTCACATAACCTTCAGAAGTAAATTTTATTGAATTATTACATAGATTGATAAGTACTTGTTTCAATCTTAAGGGATCCCCAACCAAAAGTTCAGGCGCATCTGAATCGATGTGAAACGACAATTCCAGATTCTTTTGAATGGCTTTATAACGAAGAATTTTGATGACTTCGTCAATCTCATCATATAAATTAAACTGTATTTTTTCAAAAATAATCTGGCCTGCTTCAATCTTTGAAAAATCGAGTACATCGTTAATAATCATGAGTAAGTTCTCTCCTGAAATACCAATGATATCGATGTATTCAAGCTGCTCTTCAGTCAATGACGTTCGTTTCAGAATATCAATCATTCCGATAATTCCGTTCATCGGAGTTCTTATTTCGTGCGAGATGTTGGCCAGGAAGATTGCTTTGGTCTTTGCTGCAGCTTCAGCCAAATCTTTTGAACGAATCAGTTCATCCTGTGTTTTGCGAAGGGTAAGGTGAAGGTTAACTCTCGCCAAAAGTTCTTCTTTACTAAATGGTTTCGGAATATAATCAACTGCACCTAACTGAAAGCCTTTAATAATACTGTCATTCTCTTTTTTCGCAGTCAGAAAAATAATAGGAATATCTTGTGTTTGGTGACTCGATTTCAGGTTTGAGCAAACTTCAAATCCGTCGATATCAGGCAAAATAATATCCAACAAAATCAAATCAAATTTATGTGCTTTTGCTTTAGCGATGGCCGATTTTCCGTTAATTGCAGTAGCAATCAGATATCCCTGTGCTGATAAAATTTCTTTCATCAGATCAAGGTTTATTTGAACATCATCAACGATCAGAATTCTAGAATGTTGAATATTATCTCTCATCGAACAGAAATGCTTTATTTAACCATTTCACCAATTCATCCGGATTTCCAATCATTTTGGCAGCATTGAGCTTTATAGCTTCTTTAGGCATCCCAAAAACTACTGATGATTTTTCATCCTGAGCGAAGGTCATAGCACCAGCTTTGTATAATTCAAGCAGTCCCTTTGCACCATCAGCACCCATTCCAGTCAGAAGAATTGCACTTATATTCTCTCCTGGAAATTTACTTGCAGACTGAAAAAGAACATCAACTGAAGGCCTATGCCTGTTTACCAACGAACCCATTTCGATATTGCATTTGTACAGACCATTTTCTTTGATTAGCCGCAAGTGATTAAAACCATTGGCAATATACGCAAAACCTTGTTGAATAATATCACCTTGCTCTGCTTCTTTCACATTTAGCTTACTTTCCGTATTCAGCCGCCTGGCAAAAGCTCCGGTAAATTCGCCAGGCATATGTTGAACAATTAAAATTCCCGGGAGATCAGTCCTTAAGTTTTTTAAAATTCTGGAAATAGCTTCAGTTCCGCCGGTTGAGGCACCCAATAAAATTATTTTTTTAGATGGACTATTTGGTATTTGCTGTAAATTTTCAGCTTCCTGATGCAAATCTGTTGAAACTTCTCCTTTAATTACATCAGGTTTATACCGAATTCGGGCTGACATTGCTGAAGCTTTTATGGCATCGGTAATCCGGATACAATATTCTTCAAACTGCTCATGATCCGACATTTTGGGTTTGGTTATGATTTCACTTGCTCCAAGTTTTAAGGCCTTGATTCCAATGTCGGATCCTTCGATAGCGACTGAAGAAATTACAACTACCGGAATTGGATGTTGTTTCATCAGTTTTCCCAAAAAGGTAAGCCCATCCATCCTGGGCATCTCAATATCGAGGGTAATTACATCAGGAAGGTTTTCTACAATTTTCGCTACTGCCTCAAACGGGTCAGATGCAAGTCCAATAACTTCAATTTCAGGGTCATCACTGAGTATTTGCATCAATGCATTTTGTACCGAAACTGAATCGTCAACAATCAAAACTTTAATATTTTGAATCATTTTGAGTCGTTTTTAGCAGATACTTTTGCAAGACTTCGCCAGTAGCTGAATTAAAATAGATTTTCCGTCCGAGTTTCCCACCTGTGCTTGAACTCTTAACTAAAATATCCATTTCACCAATCAATTTGCAGGCAAGTTCTATGTTACGCTGTCCAACATTATAAATAGAATAATGTTCACCTAGCAATTCGCCGCCCCCAAATATTTTACACACCATATCTTCCTTTTGGGCGCCAAACTCAAGCATCTTCCGGAACAATTGAATAATTGCCACATTTCCGTATTTTGGAGACTCTAAACCATCGCCATTCCATAAAGGTAGCATAAAATGATTGATCCCACCAATGGCTCTTTTCTGATCAAAAAAGCAAACTGCCACGCACGATCCCAGAATCGTAGTGATCCATTTGGGATCTTTACTGACACACATCGTTGATGGGTGCAGAAAATGTGGAATTTGCCTGTCATTGCTCATTTAAAACTTGCTTCAGAATCCAGTAAAAAATCTTCCAAATCATCCCAACCATCGGTTTCATTGCTTTCAGGAATTGAAACCATCAATCGAAGTCCACTGTCAAAATTATCATTCAGGGTTACTTTTCCGCCAAGCATTTCAGCATACGATTGTACGATGGAAAGGCCAAGTCCATGACCGGTATTGATCGAATTGATTTTCTCATCCAACTGTTTAAAACGGTCGAAAATTATTTTGCGGTCGTTGGCATTAATACCTTTTCCATGATCAGAAACTTCCATTGTCAGCAGTCCGTTTTCAAGGACAATTTCGAGTTCGATTATCGAATTTTCAGGACTGAACTTGATCGAATTGCTGATTAGATTCTTCAGAATCAGGTCGATTTTATCCTTGTCTGAAATAAACGAAATTGGAGTATCTGGATTTAAAGTATTGACGCAATGAATCAACAGTCGAATATTCTTTTTGTGCAAAAGAGCCTCGAAATACTGGCTAAGTTGCTTGCCCAATTCATCGGGTACGAATGAGGTGTGTTTAAGGTCATCTTTTCCTGCTTCAATCATTGCCGCGGCAAAAATATTTTTGAGCTGAAAATCGAGTTGAAAAGCTTCAACAAAAATTAGTTCCGCCATTCGGTGAGCCCTAATGATATCTCCCTCCTTCAGTTGTTTTATGTTTTGAGCCAAAGCAAGAACGCTCGAAAACGGATTTACGATTTCATTCGTAATATTGCTTATAAAATGGCCTTTCAACCGTTCAGAATCGTGCAGTTTTTCATTGACCTTGATAAGGATTTTGGCCAATTCTTCATTATCTCTTTTAAGCTGCGAAATTTGTTTTTTGGAAATTTCCAACTCATTCTCACGTTCATTATTTGTTTTCATTGCCTGTCTGTTTTTGTTTTGATGTAAACACTTGGTGCAATTGATTGAATGGGTAAATTCATGTTAATCAACGACTCCGAATGACCGATAAAAAGATAAGCTCCTGTATTTAAGCTATCGAGTACTTTAACTAATACTTTACGTTGTATTTCTGTATCAAAATAAATCAAAGTATTCCGGAGAAAAACAACATCAAATTTTGAATTAAACGCAAAAGAATCGTCCATCAGGTTCAGGTAAGACAACCTCACTCGATCCCTTATTTGCTTTATAACCCGAACTTTAGGTTCGTTTATGCCTTTACTTTTCAGAAAGTAACGATGCTTGATTTCCGCAGGAATTTCACTCACCTGCGACATCGGATAAATGGCTTCCTGTACCGCTTTTAACATCCTGACAGAAATATCAGTAGCAAATATCGAATAATCAAACCGCAGACTTTTCACCCGTTTGAACTCTTCCAGTGTAATAGCAATCGAATAAGCTTCCTGACCACTCGAGCAACCTGCACTCCAAATATTTAACTGAGGGAATCCGGTTATTGAAGAGGGCTTCAATAATTCAGGCAAAACATGATCGGCGATAAAACTGAAATGTTCCTTCTCACGAAAAAAATCGGTTTTATTGGTTGAAATATAATCAGCCAAAACATCAAACTCTTGTGATTCGCCATTTTCGCTCAACAACTTAGTGGCATATTCTTCAAATGAATAAATTCCAAGTTCACGGAGACGGCGCTGCAAACGCGCCTGAAACATGATTTTTTTATTCGGCGGCATTTTAATGCCATACCTTTTGGTGATCATTTTCCCAAGCTGAAGAAAAAGCTCATCTGATATCTGAATAAATTCCGTATTCAAAGTTGTCAGGTAAAAAGTTAGTAATGAAAATCAATTTTCTAAAATCTCTCAAATTCTTCATCCAGATTATCCGGTTCACCCAAATCAATTACAACACCGCGTTTAACTCCCCGTTCTGATTCTGACGCTGTTTGTTGATGATTCTCACCCTTTTTCTTCAATGATCTAAACTTTCGCTTACCGGGCTGCGCATTACTAATCTTGAAGAATGAAATAATATCCTGAAGTTGCTCAGCCTGAGCAGAAAGTTCAACGGCATTAGTCGACAATTCTTCGGATGTTGCAGCATTTTGCTGTGTAACCATATTAAGTTGCTGAATAGCCAAATTGATTTGATCGGCACCTGCGCTTTGCTCATAGTTTGCTGCCGATATTTCCTGAATTAACTGTGATGTTTTCTGAATATCGGGCACAATATCCTTCATTAGTTTTCCGGCTTCTTCAGCATTATAAGTACTTGTTTTGGTTAACTGGTCGATTTCGGTGGCAGCCAATTTACTCCGGTCAGCCAACTTACCCACTTCAGAGGCAACAACTCCGAATCCGCGACCATGCTCGCCAGCCCTAGCTGCTTCAACAGCCGCATTTAAAGCCAGAATATTCGTTTGGAAAGCTATGTCACCAATAATGGAAATTTTATTGGCAATTTCGCGCATGGCATCTACCGTTTGAATTACCTTACCACTACCATTGTAAATATCTTTTTCGGCCTTTACCGCAATAATTTCGGTCCTTTTTGCATTCTCTTTGTTTTGCTGAATATTGGCTGCCATTTCCTCAATCGCCGCTGAAACTTCTTCGGCAGAAGATGCCTGTTCGGATGCTCCCTGTGAAACCAGTTGTGAGCTTGAACTTAGTTCGAGGCTTGCTGAGGCCAGATTTTCAGATGTATTGGCCACATAGGTGATTATTTCCCTGATGCGGTTGTTCATCTTTTGCAGATTTTCGGCCAGTATCCCAATCTCATCTTTCTGATTGACATCAAGTTTTGTGGTTAAGTCACCTTTAGCCAATTGTTGTGTAAATTTGATTCCTTTGATAAGTGGTTCCGTAATTTTGTTTGAAATGTATAAACTGATTAATATGGAAAATACTAATAATACCAATCCGATTAACAATTGTAAGAGAACCGAAAAATTGATTGAATTGGCGAAGTCGCTGGCTACCGCTCCAGTATGAGCTAAGGCTGACAGCCGCAAATTATCAGAATTTTGCTTGAGTTTTTCGGTGATAATCTCATCCGTTTTTTGTAATTCCTGAATTTTTGCAAACTTTTCAGCAAGCAGAAGACCTGCTGGCTCAGTTTCCCCAACAGGTTTTTCAATCGTTTTGCCTGAATTCTTTTTGTTCTTTTTCGTCACTTTCAAATTCTGGTCCGGAGCAGCTGCAATATGTTTTGACTTATTTAGAGTGTAATTAATATCCTGGATTGTTTTGAAAGCCATGACCATAATCTGCTCATATTGCGGAACAAGAATTGCAGCTTCACTAAGATTCTGCTCCAATTTTGAAAGACTCTTCGAGCGTTCAAGTAACCGGGCACCTTCAGCCAATATGCCCTTCAGTGAGTCTAGTTCGATCTTGGCTAATTTGTAGTATTCAGGTTTATAGGTCAAATAATAGCCCTGCATGTCAAAGGCGATGTCCTGCGTTCCCTTGCTTAAACGTATTGAAAGTTCTAACTCAGGAAGGAGCTCTTTTGAAAACGTATTCATATCCTTCTTGAAATTCAACAAGGTAGCAATTGAAAATACTGAAATCAGAAATCCTGAAAGGATGAGAATACCAAATGTTCCCATCAGTTTGCTGCGTATTTTTAAGTCAATGAATCTCATATGCTGATTTTTAATTGATTAATCGATAGTTTTTATTATTTGTATTTCTTCTTCCGAAAATATTTTCTCCAGATTTAGAATGATGACAAATTCATCATTGAAGGTAGTTATTCCATTGATGTATTCATTATTAAACCCTTTACCAACTGTTGGTGCCGACATAATCTGTTCGGATTCAAAAGTTAGCACCTTTTCTACAGAATCAACAATAATTCCTGAACTAACAACCTGACCGTCCAATTCGAAAACAAAAACAAGTATGCAGGTATATCGTGTATTTTTTGTTTCAGGAAACCCGAATTTCAGACGGCCGTCAAATACCGGCAAAACATCTCCGAAAAGGTTGATAATTCCTTTAAAGTATTTGGGCGAATTAGGTACATTGGTAATTTCAGATAGTTCCAGAATTTTAGTCACACGACCAACATTCACGGCAAAGAGCTCGCTTCCAAGCCTGAATGTGAAATAAGAATTTAATCCGTGTATAATTTCTGCTGCCATTTTTACGAATATTTTTGAATCATTTTATTGGTATCAATCACTAAAGCCAGTTGACCGGTTCCCAAAATACTTGCTCCTGAAAACACATCCTGAGCTTTTAAAAGCCTTCCCAAAGGCTTAATTACTGCCTGATATTCCCGGATAATTTCGTCAACCACCAAACCGAAAGACTGGTTTTCGAACGAAACAACCACCATAAATTGTTCTTCAGGCAACTTATTTTCGCTTCCAAATTCTTCGTGCATGTTGATGTAAGGAAACTGAATTCCATCTAACTCAACCACCTGTCTGAATTCTTTCTTCAGAAATTCGTGTTTCACGGAATAAATCTTCCTGATGACCGAAGTTGGAATGACAAAATAGCTTTCGTCAACCAATGTTAATAATCCATCGATGATTGACAGAGAAAGTGGCAATTTGAGCGTGAACCGGGTAAAATG
>JBBQMW010000040.1:0-26327 GCA_038329265.1 Bacteroidales bacterium
CACCTACAGGGATCTAGTCCCCGTTTTTCCTTATCGTTCACCACCGAGGGAGTTTCCGCCCAACGCAGCATAAGGTAGTTTGCAAACTACTCCTGAAAGTCGTCTGCGGAAGGCCAGTTCCTTTGTTGATGATACTGATTCCTTTACCTGTTCGCTCGGCTTCGGCTTTCGTTTTATCCTCGCTAAAGGGCTTCCATCTTCTGTACAGCATTCTTCTCCGGTATTCTGGAGTTGATTCAAGACACACACGCATTAAAGATACAATTTGAAAGCAAATCACAACTGAAAAGAGAATATGAATTTTAAAGATTATGATGTGATAGAACGCATTAAAGATACAATTTGAAAGCAAATCACAACATTCCCCACCTTCGCCAAGCCCGAACCCGTGATGTGATAGAACTCGATAAAGATACAATTTGAAAGCAAATCACAACTATCAAGATGTGTGCGTTGGCGGTTATCGTGATGTGATAGAACTCGATAAAGATACAATTTGAAAGCAAATCACAACAAGTAGCTCAACAGCACCTACCAGCAATAAGATGTGATAGAACTCGATAAAGATACAATTTGAAAGCAAATCACAACGAAAGAAGCTATTGAGGAGCATAAAGCGGAGATGTGATAGAACTCGATAAAGATACAATTTGAAAGCAAATCACAACACTCACCTAGAGACTTATTTAGAATTTTTTGATGTGATAGAACTCGATAAAGATACAATTTGAAAGCAAATCACAACTGACATGAACAACATCATTCTGGAGGTGAAGATGTGATAGAACTCGATAAAGATACAATTTGAAAGCAAATCACAACTATAAACACGATATTGATTTTTAGATATTATGATGTGATAGAACTCGATAAAGATACAATTTGAAAGCAAATCACAACGGGAGGGAAGGAGAATGATTTGCCGTATTGGATGTGATAGAACGCATTAAAGATACAATTTGAAAGCAAATCACAACATCATTGTTGGCGGCGTGCTGGCAATGGTAGATGTGATAGAACGCATAAAAGATACAATTTGAAAGCAAATCACAACGGATTCTATTAAACTTTCCCAAAGTTCACACCTGAAGAACAACTGATAAACTAGTTGGAAGATAGCTTCATTCTCCAGATCACTAAAACTTTGGGAAAGTTATTGTAAATAAAACGATCACTTTTTCCCTTTCAAAATCTCCTGATATCTGAACATTTCGTCCCTCAAACGGGCGGCTTCGTAAAAGTCGAGTTCTTTAGCTGCGGCTTCCATATCCTTTTTTAGTTTGACGATCGCTTTTTCGAGTGCAGGAACGCTCATGTATTGAACAACAGGATCGGCAGCCAGATTGGTCGGTTCATCACCACTGTAACCTTTCACTTTCATTCCTACGCTGGCGTATCCGACAATTTCGCGGCTCGCCTTTACAATTTGGGTAGGAGTAATGTTGTTTTCAATGTTGTATTTCATCTGTTTTTCGCGCCGGTAATTGGTTGAATCGATGGTGCGTTGCATCGAGTTGGTAATCTTATCGGCATACATGATAACCATCCCGTTCAGGTTTCGGGCAGCACGGCCTGCCGTTTGGGTCAGCGAACGTTCTGATCGTAAAAATCCTTCCTTGTCGGCATCCAGAATCGCAACCAGCGAAACTTCAGGTAAATCCAAACCTTCCCGTAACAAATTGATTCCGACTAAAACATCAAATTCACCTTTCCGGAGATCTTCCAGAATCTGAATACGATCAAGCGTATCGACATCAGAATGAATATACCTTGTTTTTACGCCCATATTAGCCAGATAACTGCTCAGTTCTTCGGCCATGCGTTTGGTCAATGTGGTTACCAAAACCCGCTCATTGCGTTCGATTCGGAGGTGAATTTCGTGCATCAGATTATCAATCTGGTTGATGCTCGGGCGAACCTCAATCATCGGATCGAGCAATCCGGTTGGACGAATAACCTGTTCAACCACAATTCCTTCAGATTTTCCGAGTTCGTAATCGGCTGGCGTCGCACTCACAAAAACAATCTGATCGACCACGCTCTCAAATTCGTCAAAAGTCAGCGGACGGTTATCGATGGCCGATGGAAGACGGAACGCATATTCAACAAGGTTCATTTTCCGGGAACGGTCGCCGCCAAACATGGCGCGTATCTGCGGCAAAGTCACATGACTTTCGTCGATGATGGTCACAAAATCATCCGGAAAATAATCGAGCAAACAGAACGGACGTGAACCCGGCAAACGGCCATCGAAATACCTTGAATAGTTTTCGATACCCGGACAATAACCCAGTTCCCGCATCATTTCGAGGTCGTATTCCACCCTTTCCTGAATTCGTTTCGCTTCGAGCGGCTTACCTATTTCCTGAAAAAAGGCGATTTGTTTCACCAGATCATCCTGAATCTGACGAATGGAAAGCTGCATTCGTTCTTTCGTGGTCACAAAAATGCTGGCCGGATAAATTACAATGGATTCATGCGATTCGATGGTTCCACCGCCAACCGGATCAAACGTAAAGATTTCCTCTACATCGTCGCCCCAGAAAACAATCCTGAAAGCAATATCGGCATAGGCCGGAAAAATATCTACAGTATCGCCTTTTACCCTGAAATTTCCACGATTAAATTCTACCTCATTCCTCGAATACAACGCGTCAACCAATTTCCGGAGAAACACATTGCGGCTAACGGTTTCACCTCTTCGAACTTCGGTAACATTGGCATGAAAATCTTCAGGATTTCCGATTCCATACAAACACGAAACCGACGAAACGATAATTACATCGCGCCTTCCGGAGAGTAATGAAGAAGTTGCACTTAGACGAAGCTTTTCAATATCCTTGTTGATGGAAAGATCTTTTTCGATATAAGTATTGCTGGCGGGCAGATATGCTTCCGGCTGGTAATAATCGTAATACGAAACGAAATACTCCACCGCGTTTTCAGGAAAGAACATCTTCATTTCGCTGTAAAGCTGCGCTGCCAATGTTTTGTTGTGACTCAGCACCAGCGCCGGACGATTAACCTCAGCAACCACATTTGCCATGGTAAAGGTCTTTCCTGAACCGGTTACGCCCAGCAAGGTCTGGAAGGTTGTGCCATTGCGCAAACCTTCAGCCAGTTGCCGGATGGCTTCAGGCTGATCGCCGGTTGGCTGATATTCGGAAACAAGTTTAAAGTCCATAAAGAAAGTTTCAAGTCCCAAATTTCAAGTTCCAGGGTTCCGATGGAAATTGGTTATTGAATATTGGTTGTTGGATATTTACCCAAATTTACTTTACAATCAACTTCAAATACACCGGAAAATGATCACTTACCCCGGCAACGTATTTATTACCAACATACGAACGATTTGGAGTTTTATCGCCTGTTTTGTTGGTGTAAATCATCCAGTCGCTGCTGTAAATAAATCCTTTCTGATCAACAATCTGAATGCGTTTGCCTGAAATCAATTCATCAGAAACAACCAGATTATCCAACATGTTCCAGTTACCGCTATAAAAATAAGTTCCCAACCCTGAATTATCATCAGGAATCATCAGATTTACCAGTTTTGCTCCTGAATCGGGCGATTTGGCTCCGAGGGTTTCAACTAAACTTTTATTTGTTGGTTCGTCGTTCATGTCGCCCATAATGATGATCCGGGCTTTCGGGTCTAAAGCCAATATATCATCTATTTTCGACTTCAGCACCGATGCCGCCAAAACCCGTTTAGGTTCTGTTTTTTCATCACCACCAATCCTCGATGGCCAGTGATTCACAAAAATATGAACTGTTTTGTTTTTGATTTGGCCGGTAACATGCAAAATATCGCGGGTTTTGAATTCAGGATTATCCGGAAAAACAACCGGTAATGTTTCGTGCATCAGCTCTTTGAAAGCATCTTTCCGATAGATCAAGGCCACATCAATACCGCGAAAATCAGGACTTTCTTCGTGAATGATGGTATATCCCTGATCCTTGAGCGGGCCTGTCTGAATCAAATCTTCGAGTACCACACGATTCTCGATTTCGACCAAACCAACAATTTCGGGAAGCTCTTTCTCATTAATTTCCGAAATTACCCGTGATAAATCGTTCAGCTTCTTCTGATATCGCTCATTGTCCCACTTTTTTTCACTCTCAGGAAGAAATTCTTCATCAGGAATTTTAGGATCATCAACGGTATCAAACAAGTTTTCAACATTATATGAAACTACAGTATACTCATTCGTTAACGACCTTTTTACAGATGTGCATGAGCCCAGATAAAAGGCCAACACCAACCACAACACCATCTTAATTCTCATCGTTTATTTTCCAATCGTAACTTCATAATATTCAGTAACATCAACAACCATCATTCCGGCAGTTTGTGCAGCCGCAATACCTAAACGTCCATCTTCAAACACTTCACAATCAACAGGATTAACACCCATTTGTTCGGCGCATTTCAGGAATGTTTCGGGATGTGGTTTATAATTCGTCACATCTTCGTAGGACACAATCACCTCAAAATAGTCTTTCAATCCGATGGTTTCAAGGGTTTTTAAAGCCAGTCGCCGGGCGCCTCCAGTGCCAACAGCCATCGGAATTTTACCATGATAAGCACGCACCAGATCAGTAACAATTTTAATTTCAGGAGTTAAGTGCATATTTTTTTCAAATTCAGTCTCCTTCCTGTCGCCCATTTCTATGGGATCGATATTTTTGCCAAAAATCTGATTGAGTTTTTCTACTGTTGGATAAAGTGGAATTCCGGCCAGTTCCATAAACAATTCAGTGGTGAAATCAATGCCGTATCTGGCTGCCGCATTTTTCCAGGCAATGTAATGAATGGGCATGGTATCAGCCAATGTTCCGTCAAGATCGAAAATTAAGCCTTTCGCATTGGGATTAATATTCAGGTTTGTTTTGATCATGCTAAGTGTTTCTGATTTGTGCCAAAAATAGCCAATAAAAGTATCCGTTCAGAATTTTAAATTTTTTGTTTGGTCAAAAATGATCACTTTTGCCGAACATCAAAATTTTCAACATGGGTTTTAATTCCTTATCCGGATTAGCTATCGTCTCGCAATGGACTCTTTTTCTAGGCATTGGACTTGTCATATTTGGCTGGGTGGAGAAAAAGGACAAATTGTCGATCACAGGACAAGTTTGCTTTATATTCTTGGGAATCTTATCCTTGTGGGCTTTACTTACCAACCACGTTATTATTCCTGATACAATTACAAATCCCATTTCAAAAGAGGTAAAAATTCTCAGTTACTTCAAACTAGCCGCCTATTTTTCAGTCGTAAGCATTCTCTCTCTCTTGCTTTATGTTTTTAAAATTCGTTATTACAAATTGAGCGTTTCACTGGTGGTAATTCTTGGATTAATGCTGTTTTTTACGATAGTTAATATCCTTCAAATCCCAAATTAATCGATTTTGCAAATGCCTGAAAATCAAAATACCGTGGGAGTATGTCCACGGTATTTTTGAAGTTTTAAAAAACATCTGCAACTTTCCTTACAGATCATTTAGAGAAAATCCTAAAAATCAAACCAATTAAGTTATATTGAGAAAACAAATACACAAACCAGCAAAATAACAATCGGCAAATAAAGAATCTAAATACAATTTGACCGATATCGAATTTTGATGCAACAAATCTAACATTGTATTCTCATTTTGACATTTAGAGGATAGTTAGAAAGTTATTAGAAATTCATTAGAATTACGATTTAATGAGATTTGTGTCTTAGTTTTGCTTCAAAATAAAGAATGAAAATGTTAGAAACACATATATTGATTGTTGAAGACGAATTGCGATTAGCAGAAATTCTCCAAAAACAATTGCAAGAATCAGGCTTTAAAGCAGATGTGGCCAACGATGGTTATGTTGGCAAAAGAATGATGGAAAATTTTGATTACGACCTCATCGTTCTTGACATTAATTTGCCGCTATTGAATGGATACGAGCTTTGCAAAGAAATCAGGAAAAAGAACAGCAAGATTCCAATCATTATGCTTACCGCCCTTGGTACATCAGAAAATAAGCTGATAGGTTTTGAAGCAGGAGCAGATGATTACGTACTGAAACCTTTCGATTACCGGGAATTACTTGCCCGAATTAATGTGTTCCTGAAACGAAAAAACGTGGTATTACCTGAGTCGCGCAAATTGACGATTTCTGACTTTGAAATGGATCTGGACACAAAAACAGTTACCCGGGCAGGAAAAAGAATTGATTTAACTTCCAAAGAATTTGCATTGATGGAAACCTTCCTTTTGAACAAAAACAAATTGCTGTCGCGCGAATTCATCATCGAAAAGGTTTGGGATCTCGATTTTGAAACCGGAACGAATATCATTGACGTGTATGTAAATTACCTGCGAAAGAAAATCGATAAAGATTTTGAGCCCAAGATAATCCATACTAAATTTGGATTCGGTTTTTATTGCAGCGAAAAAGAATTATAGTATGAATATCAAGACTCGATTGTCCGTCCAATTTACAGTTGTCGTCATCGGGATTCTACTATTCTTTTCGGCTTTGGTCTATTATTTTTCGTTTAACAGCCAACGCGCCAAATTCAGGGAAAACCTTCTCGAACGTGCTCAAAACACCGCTATACTTTTAATTAATGTCGAAGGTGTCGACTCTACCCTACTCAAAAAAATTCATCAAACAACGATCTCACTCGTCGAGGAGGAAATTGTATTAACCGACTCAACCAACAAAATTATTTATAGCAATAACACTCATTTCCTGACCGATCAGGAATTGCTGAAAAAGTCGTTTACCTCACCGCTAAATTACTTTGCAATTGGCGAAAAAGACGGAGTGAGTTATAATCACAGCATCGATAAAAAAGCCTATCACGTTTACGTATTGGCTTACGATAATTCGCGTGCCGAGAGCTTGCTGGAACTCCGCACCATTCAGTTCTGGAGTATTCTTTTTAGTGTGTGGCTGTCGATAACAGCTTCATATTTCTTCTCAAAACTGGCTATGCGGCCCATTTCAAAAATAAATGCGAAAGTGAAGGAAATCAATTCGTCGAAATTAAGCGACCGGTTGGAAGAGGGAAAACGAAAAGATGAGATTGAACAACTGGCCATTACGTTTAACCAGATGCTATCGGATCTCGAAATGGTTTTTAAAAGCCAGAACGAATTTGTGTCGAATGCGTCACATGAATTGCGCACCCCTTTCGCGATAATGATTGCAGAGTCGGACTATATGTTAAGGCATGAGCGAAATCCGGAAGAATACATCAAACATATTTCAGGATTAACCAACGACCTTCGAAGGCTGAATCTGTTACTCAATAGCCTGCTTGAACTGGCTCAAATCAACCGGGCTCATCGTATTACTGAATCTGGAATTCGGATTGATGAACTCATTTTCAACACTATAAAATCGCTCAAAGACAAATATCCGGGAAGAAAAATATTGCCAAAAATTGAATATTCGGATAACGAAAACGATTTGCTGTTTTCAGGCAATCCCGGATTACTCGAAATTGCCATAAAAAACTTAATTGATAATGCCTGTAAATTCTCCAATGAAAATGTTGATGTGAAAATCATAACCTCTGAAAATACGATCGAGGTAAACATTATCGATCATGGAATCGGTATTCCGGAGAATGAAATAGGCAATATTTTCAAGCCTTTCCGGAGGGGAAGCAATGTCAAATATATCAGTGGATTTGGCGTTGGACTATCTATTGTCGCCAAGATTATTGAACTGCATGGTGCTAAAATTCAGGTAACAAGCACCGAGAATGTGGGCACTTGTTTCGAGATCGTTTTTAAAAAATAAATGTTCCTTATTCCTTTTTCTTTTTGTATTTCCAAATCAGGTAAATAACAAACGCTCCTCCTACCGCCAGTAAAATAAAGGAAAGCTCATGCATGTATTTGTAGAGCATATCTTGTTGCTTATAAAGGTAATAGCTTAATACGGCAAGAATGATGTTCCACAATGCTGATCCTATTGCTGTATATAAGATAAATTGCTTGAGATTCATTCTAGCAAGACCAGCAGGGATAGAAATTAATTGTCTTATACCCGGAACCAATCTTCCTATAAATGTAGAACTACGTCCGTGCCGGTTAAAATAAGCTTCGGCGTGTTCAACTTTAGCGCGGCTCAACAGGCATAGTTTTCCTATTTTAGTTTCTACTAACCTGTAAACAATTACCCTTCCAAGCCACAAAGCCAGAAAGTAATTAAATAAGGCTCCTATAATTGCGCCAATTGTTGCAAAAACTACAACCAGGTACACATTTAATTCGCCTGTTTTTAGTGCCTTCCATATCGCTGGAGGAATTACAATTTCAGAAGGAAATGGAATAAAAGAACTTTCAATGACCATCAAAACAGTAATACTAAGATAGTTCATGTGCAACATGTACCAGTCAGCAAGAGATTGAAAATATTCGAGCATAAGAGTTGCTTTATAAAAATTTAGATAAGCTTATTTAAATGATCCTCAACATCTGGTCATCATCTTTGAAGGATATCGCATTGGTGTCTATGAGGTAACTCTTTCCCATTCGCTGCGCATTTGGATAAGTTCCTTTTGAAGTTCATCCACTCTTTCGTTTGAGAGACAACCAGCAAACCGATCGGATAATTTTTGTCTGGCAGGAGCGATGTCATTCTCGACAACCCTAATTATATTCATGCTTTCAAGATTATGCAAGAAAGACATTGCGATTTCATCTTTTATTTCAACAGTTATTGTTTTCATTTCTTGATTACATATACTATTTCATGTTTTCACAAATATAAGTTACTTAACCGACAATAAAAAATGCAATCATTGACTACCTCAAGCATGTTACTCCCAAGGATAAACAATGTGAAATAACTTTACTGAGATCTTCCTTCAATCCACTTTTTTGCATTCACAAAGGCTTCCATCCATGGGGCAACTTCGTCAAATTTGCGTTCCTGCGGATAATAAGGCCAGTGATAGGGTTTGAATGAGCGTTCCAAATGAGGCATCATTACTAGATGACGGCCATCTTCGGAACAAAGCGAAGCTACATTGTAATCGGAACCATTCGGATTGCCCGGATAGGCCACATTCGCGTATTTCATCGGAATCTGGTAAGCCGATTCTTCCTGCGGCAAACTGAATTTTCCTTCGCCGTGAGCCACCCAAACACCCAACTTCATTCCAGCCATCGACTCCAGCATCACCGATTTATTCGGAAGGATTTCGACACCGATAAACCCGGATTCGAATTTGTGCGATTCGTTGTGCAACATCTTTGGTTTTTCGGTGCGTTCAGGATAAACCAAACCCAATTCAACCATCAGCTGACAACCGTTGCAAACGCCCAAACTCAAAGTATCTTCACGTTTATAGAAGTTGTCAAGAGCCAATTTCGCCTTTTCGTTGTATTTGAAAGCGCCCGCCCATCCTTTGGCCGAGCCCATTACATCGGAATTGGAAAAACCGCCCACAAACACAATCATGTTCACATGTTCCAGCGTTTCGCGACCCGAAATCAGGTCGGTCATGTGCACATCTTTTACGTCCATTCCGGCCAGATACATCATGTAAGCCATTTCGCGGTCGCCATTCACTCCCTTTTCACGAATGATGGCAGCTTTGGTTCCACTTGGTTGGCGGCGTTTCAGGTCGATACCCAAATCGGCAGCTTTTCCAGTGAAACCTTTGAAATCATATTTCAGTTCATTTTTCTTGTAGCTACCGAAACGCTCCAATGCTTTTTTCTCTCCAGATTGTTTTCTGTCGAGCAGGTACGATGAAGTAAACCACAAATCGCGTAACGAATTCAGGTCGAAACTGAAGTTGTCGGCACCATTTTTCAAGGTAAAACTGCGATTTTCTGAAGGTTTTCCGATTAAGATAAGATCAACACCGGCAGCATTCAGTTTAGCTTCAAAAGCTGCGGCATCGGCCACCTGAATAACCACTCCCGGATTTTCGCTGAACAGAACTTTTACGTTGTCTGATTCACCGATTCCGGTCAAGTCAAGCGCCATTCCTGAATAGTTATTAGCAAAACACATTTCGAGAAGCGTGGTAATCAAACCTCCGGAAGAAATATCGTGACCAGCCAATACATTTTGGTCTTCAATGCAATCCTGAATCGCATTGAATGCAGCGGCAAAGTATTTTGAATCGGCAACCGAAGGAGCTTCGTTGCCCAGTTTATTGATGATTTGCGAGAAAGCACTTCCGCCCAAACAACGGTTCATTTTCGAGAAATCGACAAAGTAGATAGACGAATTCAGATCATTAATCAAAACCGGCTCAACAACTTTTTTTACATCCGAAACTTCTGCGGAAGCTGAAATGATTACAGTTCCCGGCGAATAAACTACGCCATCCTTGTATTTTTGTGTCATCGACATCGAATCTTTTCCGGTCGGAATATTGATTCCCAGTTCGCAGGCGAAATCGCTGGCAGCCTTTACTGCTTTGTAAATACGGGCATTTTCGCCTTCGTTTTTGGCGGGCCACATCCAGTTCGCACTCAACGAAACGCCTTTCAGTTGATCTGTCAGCGGAGCAAAAACAAGGTTGGTCAACGATTCGGCAATCGAAAGCACCGATCCGGCTTCGGCATCGACCATGGCAGCTACAGGTGCATGACCAATGGTGGTTGCCACTCCTTTTTCGCCCTGGTAATCCAATGTGATTACGCCCACATTATTCAGCGGAAGCTGCAATTGTCCGGCACACTGCTGTTTGGCGATACGACCAGTTACTGAGCGGTCAACCTTGTTGGTCAGCCAATCTTTACAGGCCACAGCTTCGAGCTGCAAAACATCTTCAAGGTAATCTTCAAGTTTAGTCTGATCGTATTCCATATCAGCAAACTTTTCATTTCGGGTAGTGTCGGTCAAAACCGTTTTTGGCGGTTTCCCAAACATGTACGACAATTGCCAATCAATGGGTTTTTCTCCGGTTTTGGAGTTCTCGAAAGTGAACTGCATGTCGCCGGTCGCTTCGCCAATCACATACATCGGAGCACGTTCTCGGTCGGCAATACGTTGCAACAATGGCACATCTTTTTCGTGCATCACCAATCCCATGCGTTCCTGCGATTCGTTGCCAATGATTTCCTTTTGCGAAAGTGTTGGATCGCCAACCGGTAATTTTGAGGTGTCAATTTTTCCTCCGGTTGCTTCCACCAATTCCGACAAACAGTTCAAATGACCGCCAGCACCGTGGTCGTGAACTGTTATAATTGGGTTTTCAGACGATTCGCTCAAGGCACGAATGGCATTGTACACACGTTTTTGCATTTCAGGATTGGCTCTCTGAACGGCATTTAGCTCAATATGATTTTCGAATTCACCGGTTGCCACCGACGAAACAGCTCCACCGCCCATTCCGATGCGGTAATTATCTCCACCCAAAAGCACCACTTTGTCGCCTTTGGTGGGTTCGTCTTTCAAACTGTCTTTTTTAGCCGCGAAACCAATACCACCGGCCAACATTATTACTTTGTCGAAACCATATTTGCGGTTGTTCTCGAAATGCTCGAAAGTCACCACAGAACCGGTAATAATCGGTTGTCCGAATTTATTTCCAAAGTCGCTGGCACCGTTCGATGCTTTGATCAGAATTTCTTCCGGAGACTGATAAAGCCAATCGCGCGCAGGGAAAGCCCCCCTAAATCCTCCTGTTGGGTGGGCTTCTGAGTTCTTTTCATTTAAAATAGAAGTTTCCTCTTTGTTCATTCCTAAGTCACCCCTGCGGGGGGTGGGGGGGCTGTATCTAGGGTACGAAGTCATGTAAACGGCAGTTCCGGCAATGGGCAAGCTTCCTTTTCCTCCGGCAATACGGTCACGGATTTCGCCACCAGTTCCGGTCGCTGCACCGTTGAAAGGCTCAACGGTTGTCGGGAAATTATGAGTTTCTGCTTTCAGTGAAAGCACGGTTTCAATATCAGTAACCTCAAAAAAATCGGGTTTGTCCTGAGTTTTTGGAGCAAATTGTTCAACAACAGGTCCCTGCACAAACGAGCAATTATCTTTGTAGGCTGAAATAATCAAATTTGGATTTTGTTGTGCAGTTTTTTTAATGAGCTGAAAGAGCGACATTTCCTGTTCTACCCCATCAATAATAAACGTTCCGTTGAATATTTTGTGGCGGCAATGTTCCGAATTGACCTGAGAGAAACCAAACACCTCGCCATCGGTTAATTTCCGGCCCAATTTTTCGGAAACAGAATTCAGGTAGTCAATTTCTTCCCGACTCAAAGCCAAACCTTCCTGTTCGTTGTAAGTTGCAATGTCTCCAATTTCCAGAATTGGTTCAGGTTTTTTATTGATAGTAAATATCGTTTGATCTAAATTGTGGTACAAAGCTTTCAACATCGGGTCAAATCCTGCCGATTGATCAGCCACCTGAATATATTCCTCAATTCGCAGAATTCCCTGAATACCCATGTTTTGAGTAATTTCCACCGCGTTGGTACTCCACGGAGTCAGCATTTCTTTGCGTGGTCCGACAAACCATCCGTTTAATACCTCTTCATTAAGTTTTTCGGCTTCGCCAAACAGCCAAACCAACTTCGTAATGTCATCCTGATTAAGGCTATTGACAGAATTTAAGGCAATAAATGTGTCTTCCGGAGTCTTAAAGAATAGAATCATTTTGAAATATTTAGGTGTAAGTTTTTGAGGCAAATGCCTTTAAAAATTGAACGCGACAAAGATAAATATTTCAGGCTTAAAGCAGTTAAAAAAGTAAATAACAGGGAAGTGTTAACAATTGGATAAAGGGAGAAGAAAAGTAGTTTGCATGATGAAAAAAACGCTCGGCTGCAAAATGAATTTTCATTGCCAAATCAAAAAAAACACATCTATAAATCTATATATATAGCTGCACTTTAAGAGAATAGGCATTTATTAACACTAAATTTACAAAACCTATCATTTATCCAGAACTGTTTTAAATAAGGATTTTACTCAAGTCCCTTTGGGGATTTAATCTTTATATTTGCCCGCAATTTCAAAAGGAAAATCATTCAAAATCATAATTTATGAAGCAAATTAAATACGTATCTCCTCAGGAAGCAGTAAAAGTTATTAAATCAGGAGACCGGGTTCACCTCAGTTCTGTTGCGGTTACACCGCATACTTTGATCAAGCCATTGGTTGAACGTGGAAGAAATGGAGAATTGTACGACGTTAAGATTCAGCACATCCACATCGAAGGACAAGTTGATTATGCCAATCCTGAATTCGAAGGAATATTCCAGGGTGAGCAATTCTTTGTTGCCGGAAATATGCGCAAACAAACACAGGCAGGTTATGCTGATTACATTCCCGTGTTTCTGAGCGAAACTCAGAAACTGATCCGCGAAGGCTACCTCAAAGTAAATGTGGCAATGATCATGGTTTCGCCACCTGACAAGCATGGTTTTGTTTCGTTGGGAACATCGGTTGATGCCACATTAGCCGCAGTTCAAAATGCTGATACGGTAATTGCAGCAGTGAATCCAAACGTTCCGCGTTGTTGGGGCGATGCAATGATTCATGTTGATCAAATTGACATTTTTGTAGAAGATGATATTCAGTTGTATGCACACGGTTTGTCGCCATTGACTGAAATTGAAGAAGCGATTGGAAGAAATGTTGCTGCTTTGATTGAAGACCGCGCTTGCTTGCAAATGGGTATTGGGGGTATTCCAAATGCCGTTCTGTCCCAACTTCATAACCACAAAGATCTTGGCGTTCACTCCGAAATGTTCTCTGACGGAATTTTACCATTGGTTGAAAAAGGAATTGTCACCGGAAAATATAAAAACATCGACAAAGGCAAAATGGTGGCTTGTTTCCTGATGGGATCAAAAGCGTTGTATGATTTTGTTGATGACAATCCACGTGTAGCCATGATGGACGTTGAGCACACCAATAATGTTGCTGTTATCCGCAAACTCGACCGGGTAACCGCCATCAACTCATGTCTATCTATTGACATTACCGGTCAGGTTTGTGCCGATTCTATCGGAACAAAACACTATTCGGGTGTTGGTGGTCAAATCGACTTTATTCGTGGTGCCGGTCACTCTAAAGGTGGAAAACCAATTATTGCATTGCCATCAGTAACCACAAAAGGTGTTTCAAAAATATGCCCAACCCTGATTGAAGGATCCGGTGTCGTTAGTACGCGTGCCAATATCCATTGGGTAGTTACCGAACATGGTGCGGTAAACCTCTACGGAAAAACACTTCAGGAACGTGGCCGTTTATTGATCTCAATTGCTCATCCTGCACACCGGGAAGCATTGGAAAAAGCAGCATTCGAACGTTATGGATCGCATTTCCATTTTGTAAAAAATAGTAGTAGATTATAAAAAAAAATACAGAAAAGGCAGGCCTCAAAATCTGCCTTTTTCTTTAATCTGATTTTGCAAAACCATTATCCTGTTGCAAAACACACGTTCTTATTTTCGAATATTAGAGCAATTGGTTAAAAAAGAAATATTCTAACCGTACTTTTGCAGCACTCAAAAAAAAAAGAATTTTTCGAATTACTTAAATACATACACAAAATGGAAATTACACATATCGAACACATTGGAATTGCTGTAAACAATCTGGAAGAAGCCATTCCATATTATGAAAATGTTTTAGGCCTGAAATGCTATGCCGTTGAGGAAGTCGCTGACCAAAAAGTAAAGACTGCCTTCTTCAAAGTTGGTCAAACTAAAATCGAATTATTGGAGTCAACCGATCCGGAAGGGCCAATTGGCAAATTTTTGGAGAAAAAAGGACCCGGCGTACACCATCTGGCCTTTGCAGTTGAAAACGTAAACGAAGCTCTTGCCGATGTTGCCGCCAATGGCGTTCAACTGATTGATAAAACCAGCCGGAAAGGCGCTGAAGGTCTGAGTATTGGGTTCCTTCACCCCAAATCGACTCTGGGTGTATTAACCGAACTTTGCTCTGACAAATAAAAATCAACTTATCTATCAATATATCTTATGAATAATCAAGACAAAATAAAAAAACTCATTGACCTTCGCGTTGAAGCCAAACTCGGAGGTGGAGAAAAGAGAATTGAAGCGCAACATGGAAAGGGCAAAATGACTGCCCGCGAGCGCATCACGCTTCTATTGGATGAAGGCAGTTTCGAAGAGTACGACATGTTTGTGACACACCGATGTGATAACTTCGGAATGGAAAAAACAAAATTTATGGGTGATGGCGTGGTAACCGGTCAGGGAACCATCGACGGACGTGTAGTGTATATCTATGCACAGGACTTTACCGTGTTCGGAGGCTCATTGTCTGAAACTTATGCGTTGAAAATCTGCAAAGTAATGGATATGGCTATGAAAGTTGGAGCTCCGGTTATCGGCATCAACGACTCTGGCGGTGCCCGTATTCAGGAAGGAGTGACTGCATTGGCCGGATATGCTGAAATTTTTCAGCGCAACATTATGGCTTCGGGAGTTATCCCTCAAATCTCGGCTATTTTTGGTCCATGTGCCGGAGGAGCTGTTTATTCGCCAGCTTTGACCGATTTTATCATCATGAGTAAAAACACCAGTTATATGTTTGTTACCGGGCCAAAAGTGGTAAAAACAGTAACCGGAGAGGTAGTAACCGACGAACAATTGGGTGGCGCTTCAGTTCATGGTTCAAAATCAGGCGTTACCCATTTTGTAGCTGAAGACGAAGAAGAAGGTATCCTTTTGATTCGCAAAATGTTGAGTTACATGCCGCAGAATAATCTGGAAGATGCCCCAATGGCTGATTGCGATGATCCGATCGACCGTTTGGAGGATTTATTGAATACAGTAATTCCTGACAATCCGAACAAACCTTACGATGTAAAAGACGTTATCCACGCGATTGTTGACTATAACGAATTCCTTGAAGTACACCGCAATTATGCGCAAAATATTGTGGTAGGTTTTGCCCATTTCAATGGTACTTCTGTAGGTATTGTGGCAAATCAGCCTTGCTATCTTGCCGGTGTTCTCGATATTAACGCTTCACGCAAAGCGGCTCGTTTTGTTCGTTTTTGCGATGCATTCAATATTCCGCTAGTGACATTGGTTGACGTACCTGGATTCTTACCTGGAACAGCTCAGGAATACGGTGGGATCATTACTCACGGAGCTAAATTGTTGTTCGCTTATGGTGAAGCAACGGTTCCAAAAGTAACAGTAATTCTTCGTAAATCTTATGGTGGTGCATATTGTGTAATGAGCTCGAAACACTTGCGTGGCGACATCAACTACTCATGGCCAACGGGCGAAATTGCTGTTATGGGACCAAAAGGCGCCATCGAAGTACTTCAAAATAAAAAGATTGCAGCCATTGTCGATGAAACTGAACGATCTGCTTATGTAGCTCAGGAAGAAGATGATTATAAAGAAAAATTTGCTAACCCATACGAAGCAGCCAGATATGGGTACATCGACGATATAATTGAACCACGTAATACCCGTTTCAGGGTTATCCGCGCCCTTCAGGCATTGGCTACTAAAAAAGATGTGATGCCAGCCAGAAAACACACCAATATTCCTTTATAACCGATGATTATGCGAAGAAGAATTAAACACTTTTTATCAGGGATTGCAGTTCTCCTTTTGATCGTAGCAGGAACCAGTATTGCCAAAGCTCAGAGTGCCGGCGACTTAAAAATTAATGAAATACTGGTACTGAACGATTCAAACTCGGTGGACGATTTCGGGATGCATACGGCATGGATTGAGATATTCAATTCGGCCTATAACACGGTTAATATCGGCGGATGTTACCTGACTGATGATCTGGGCAATCCAACTAAATACTGGATTCCAACAGGTGATCCGGCAACTAAAATCCCGTCAAGAAATTATATGGTATTTTGGGCAGATAATCATCCTACGCGAGGTATTTTTCATCTGAACTTTGACCTGAAAGATGCAAAAGTTATTGCATTATTCAGTACAGATGGAAAAACGCTGGTTGACAAAATTGACCTGCCAGCAAACCATCAACCTGACATCACTTATGGCAGACCACATGTTGAGAGTCAGCAATGGGTTTTCCTTGAAAAATCGACTCCTGGAGCAAACAACGATTACACCAAGAAAAAATCTGCGGGTGAAAGTTTTGTTGAATTTGACCCTTATGGTATTGGAATGACTATGATTGCCATGTTTGTCGTATTTTCTGCTTTGGCAATTTTGTTCATCATTTATAAGAACCTGGGTCGGTTCTTTATCCGGAGAGGTGCAACTACAAATAAACCTGTTACTAATGATGTAAAATCATCAGTTAAACATTCGGATGAAGAAATGTCGGGCGAAGTAAATGCAGCCATTGCCATGGCTATTTACCTGTACCAAAACGAATTGCATGATTTCGAGAATACTGTTTTAACGATTAATAAAGTTTCGAGAAACTATTCTCCTTGGAGTTCGAAAATTTATACTTTAAGAAAATTACCGCGTTAATAAAATACAAGAAATGAAAAAATTCAAATTTACAATAAACGGCAATCAATACGAGACAGAGATTCTTACTATTGAAGAAAATATCGCCGAAATTGAGGTTAACGGAACTTTGTTCAAAGTAGAAGTTGACAAAACAATGAAAGCTGTTAAAACGCCAAAACTGGTTCGCCAGACTGTCGTTCCATCCACTGACAGTCATCCGTCAGTGGCTAAAACCAGCAGTCCGGCAGGACCCAAAGGTGCTGGCAGTATTAAATCACCACTACCTGGAGTTATTCTGGAAATGTTTGTACGTGAAGGTGATGAAGTAAAAATGGGACAGAAACTATTGATGTTGGAAGCTATGAAAATGGAAAATAACATTGAAGCCGACAAAGCCGGTAAAGTAGTATCTATCCTAAAACACAAAGGCGACAGCGTAATGGAAGGCGATGTGTTAATAATAATAGGAGAATAAGACATGGGTAATTTCTTTGATTTCATTATCGAACACTTAGCACAATTCCTCCAATTTACCTCTTTTGCGAACATGACCATAGGTCACGTAATAATGATTTGTATCGGCTTGTATTTCATATACCTTGCTATTGCGAAAGAATTTGAACCGATGCTGCTGATCCCAATTGGCTTTGGTATTTTGGTAGGAAATGTAGCATTTGCCCCGGGTTATCAGATTGGAGTTTACGAATCGGGTAGTGTATTGAATTACCTCTATTTTGGAGTACTTCAGGGTATCTATCCACCTTTGATCTTTCTTGGAATTGGAGCTATGACCGACTTTTCGGCCCTGATTTCGAACCCAAAACTAATCCTGATTGGTGCTGCTGCACAGTTAGGTATTTTTGGTGCATACTGTATGGCCCTCGCCCTTGGTTTTAGCCCAACAGAAGCTGGTGCGATTGGCATCATTGGCGGTGCCGATGGCCCAACGGCAATCTTCCTTGCCTCGAAACTTGCGCCAGATTTATTAGGAGCCATTGCCATTGCAGCATATTCATATATGGCCTTGGTTCCTGTTATTCAACCACCAATTATGAAGCTACTGACTACCGACAAAGAACGTTTGATTCGTATGAAACCTCCACGCGTAGTTTCCAAAATTGAAAAAGTAATTTTTGCTATTGCCGGGATGTTGCTGACTACCTTTATTGTCCCTAGCGGTCTTCCACTTTTGGGTATGCTTTTCTTCGGAAACCTGCTGAAAGAAAGTGGTGTTACCAAACGTTTAGCAGATACAGCCAAAGGCCCGATGATTGACATCGTAACCATTCTTATTGGTTTAACTGTGGGAGCATCAACTCAAGCCACTACCTTCCTGACTATGAAATCAGTTGGTATTTTTGCTTTGGGAGCTGCTTCATTTATAGTTGCAACTATTGGTGGAGTAATGTTTGTAAAAATTCTTAATCTGTTCCTGAAAGAAGGAAATAAAATCAACCCATTAATCGGGAATGCCGGGGTTTCGGCAGTACCAGACAGTGCACGTGTTTCTCAGGTTGTAGGTTTGGAATATGATAAAACCAATCACTTATTGATGCACGCCATGGGGCCAAACGTAGCGGGTGTTATCGGTTCAGCAGTTGCCGCCGGTATTTTGCTAAGTTTTCTTGCGTAAAAATTACAAATCAATATTTTCCGAGAGGTTGCCAAAAAATTGGCAACCTCTTTTTTTAGATCCATTTTCAATGTTAACAGAATATTATTATAACCCGACATCAATGACACTCCAAAGATAGTGTCCGTAAATTGCAGCGTATTTATACAGCAAAGTAATGAAGTTGATTATTCTATCTTTCGGGCTGTTTTGTTTGCTTTTTTTCAATTCTGAAGGGATCACAACCATACAAAATTCTCAAAACGTTTCCTTTGCTGACGATTCACATTATTTTGAAACTGGATTATCCGATTCATTTTGTGATATTGAATATATAAAACCTATTATTTTTGCCTCAACTGACCAGCAATTATCAATTCAGAAGAAACGAACTACTGAAACTAATCCTAAATTTTCGAACATTCAAAAGAAAGTTTCTCATTCTTATTCTAAACTACTTACTTTTTCAAAGATTAATCTCTTCCTCATATTTAATCATTCTTTATCGCTTTGTCAGGTTTTCCTTCAGTAACGTATCAGGTTTAATCCCGTCTCCGGAGATTCTTTGCCGGAATTCAAATTTTACCACAATTTACTACTAACACTTTGATTACTAACAATCAATTGAAGTTTTAAGAAGACTAATAATAGTCTTCTTAAATCACTTTATATATAAAATTATGAACGTAATTTATTTTGTTTTAGTTGCAGCGGTATTAACGTTTGCAACAGGTTTTTTCGTTGCTTCCATTGTTTGGAGCATCAAATGGTTACTAAGTCCAAAGGAAGCATGGGTATCTTCAACATCAGTTCATCTACTGCATCTCTTTTCGCCGCGTGGCTTCGGGGCAAGTCATAATACCAACCTTACGGTTGATCTGTTAAACAATGAACTCTATGGATATTACCATGGAAAAAGTGCCCGAAAATTGGATCAGGATAGTACTGAATCAGTAGTTAACAATGAACTCTTCAAATACAGTCATGGAAGAAATTAATATTGGCTCCTTATTTCAGGGAATAGGAACTTTATTCTCTGGAGGGACTTCCCTATTCCTAACCAGAGTTGGATTAATTGCACTTGGCTTATTTCTGGTTTATCTCGGTAAAAAGAAAATTCTTGATCCTTTACTGATGATTCCGATGGGACTGGGAATGGCTACGATTAATTCAGCAGTATTAGTTTTACCAGGCGGTAAACAGGGCAACCTGTTTGTTGATCCTCTTGTTACTGACCCTACTGAACTTTTCAATGTTCTTCAGATTAACTGGCTTCAACCCATTTATACCTTTACATTCTCCAATGGATTGATTGCCTGTTGTATTTTCATGGGAATCGGCGTTTTACTTGATGTTGGATTAATGCTCCGGCGTCCGTTTCTCAGTATATTTTTGGCTCTGTTTGCTGAAATGGGTACTTTTTTGGTTGTTCCGATTGCGGCGGCAATGGGTATGAGTCTGCAGGACAGCGCCTCAATTGCAATGGTTGGTGGAGCCGACGGCCCAATGGTTTTGTTTACATCCATGATCCTCTCCAAAGACCTCTTTGTTCCGATTACTATTGTAGCATATTTATATCTGGGTTTTACCTATGGTGGTTATCCGTACCTGATTAGGTTACTTGTTCCGAAGCATATCCGCGGAATTCAGCCACCGGCACCTAAAAAGATATATCAGATAAGTTCATCTCAGAAACTTCTTTTTGCAGTTGTCATGTGTGTCATTCTAAGTTTATTATTCCCGGTTGCCTCACCCTTGTTCTTTTCATTATTTCTGGGAGTTGCAGTTAGAGAAGCCGATATTAAACCAGTAGTTGAATTTATTAAAGGACCCCTACTCTATGGATCGACTTTTTTCTTAGGATTATTGCTTGGTATTTTGTGTGAAGCACATTTAATTATGAATCCAAAAATCCTTCCACTGCTCCTACTCGGTATTCTGGCCTTGCTATTATCTGGGATTGGTGGTTTATTGGGTGGCTATATTGTTTATTGGTTTTCAGGAGGCAAATTTAATCCGGTAATCGGTATTGCAGGAGTGAGTTGTATTCCAAGCACTGCAAAAGTAGCACAGAAAGAAGTCAGCGCGATTAATCCAAAAGCGATAATTCTCCAGGATGCACTTGGAGCAAGTATCTCCGGAGTAATTACAACTGCGATTATCACAGGATTGTATGTGACCTTGATTCCTTATTTTATGAAGTAAGTTTTTGAAATGCCTTTTTCCATTTTGTTTTAATTTACGATATTTTTGCGGCTGATTCCATATTAATTGAGGAGTCACCGCCTTTTTTCGGACTTGAATGGTTTTTGAAAACGATCTTTAATACTGATTGAATATATTGTTTAAACCAAGAAACGGCAAATCTCTATTTTATAAGGGATTTGCCGCTTTTTTATTAAGATATCACCGATATCTATTTCTTCTCCAGAGACTCAATGGCCTCTTTTGCCTTCGCGTTTTCAGGGTCGATTTCCAGAAGTTTCCGCCAATTTTCCAGTGAAGTGGCAGTATCATCTTTAACGTAGTAGTAAAAACCAAGATAAGCATATATTTCTGACAGCTCTTTTTTATACTTTACCGGATCTTTAACAAGGATTTCCAGGGATTTCTCATAAAAAGGCTTTGCCAATCCGAGTGTGGTTTCTTTGTCGATGGTTGAATTAACCCGAGCCCTCCAGAAACTACCCAGATATGAGGTAGGCGCATATTTTACAACCTTTGAGAACAATGAATCTGCCGCAACATAATACTCCAATTGCTTCAATGAATCTGCTTCTAAAAAACCAGAAGTTTTTAACGAATCTGCTAAATTCAAGCTATTACCAACTGAGTAATAGGCTTTTCCTAATTGGAAAAAATCGCCGGCAACCAAATTTGGCTTCTTGATAATGTATTTTTCACCATAAATGAGCGATTGCTCATATTTTTTTAGTTTAAAGCTTGCTTTGAATAGCTCATCATAAATCTGAAAATCAGTAGAATCTTTTGTTAATACCAACTTGTAGTTTTCAATGGCCAAAGAGTCATTCCCGGTAACACTCAACATCTTTCCGTAGTAGGAGTAATCGGCGGCCAAAACTTTATCAGCTGGAGCTAAAGTGAAGAATTTATCCATATAGCCCTTCCCGTTGGCCAGATCCTTTGTTTCGTAGCTAATATAGCCTAATAAACGCAGCGGAATATAGTCATTGGGGTTTTGCTGTACAAGGATGTTAATTACTTCCTTAGCCTCGTCGTATTGTTTATTAAAGAAGAGGCTATATGCATAGTAGGCTACATCTTTATCCGAGGGCACATTTTTAAAGTAAATGGCGTAGTTTTTAATCGCTTCAGGATATTTCTTATCGTTATAATAGATCTTACCGATCATTTTATAGGCCATCCAATAGTCAGGTTTTACTGAAATTAGTTTATTCAGGTATTCAACAGCTTGCACAGGATTTCTGGCTGAAACCATAATATCGGACTGCTGCAGATAGGCTTCATAATTCTTTGAATCGAAATGAATAGCTCTTTCGAACTGAAGGGTCGCATCGTTTATGTTACTACTTGCCATCTCAATCAAACCATTCATAAAATATGCCGGAGAACTATTCGGGTCAATCTCTAAGGCCATATTGATATAACGTTTAGCTTCAACTAAGTTTTTAGGAGTCTGGTCAGCATAAATCTTTGCAATTGCTACTAATGCGGACACATTCTTTTTCGACCGTTTAACTGCATCTTTAAAATAAGTTGCAGCTTCAGTTGGCGACGACGATAAACTAAGTCTGCCCAGACCTGCATAATTGCCGGCATAGTTCGAGTTGGCACCGACACCTTTTGTATAGAGTATTTTTGCCGAATCTAGTTTACCAATAGAATAATAGTATTCACCCATTCCGTATAAGGCAGCCGCATCCAACGGATTTGCTTTCAGCAAGTCACCAAAAATCTTCTTTGCTTCAGCATATTCCTTACGATTTAATTTATAGAATCCATCGGTCTCTGTCTGAGCTACTATCGAAGATACACCTATCAGGAGACAGAATGCCAGTAATGTTAATTTCAAATTCATCTAGTAATCTTTATTAATTTTTATTTGTCGTTGAAAATCGTTTTCAGGCTTTAGACCCATTCTATAAATAATTTTCTGTCCACGCTCGCTGGTCAAATGAGCAAGAAAGCCTCTGGCCAAACTGGCAGAAGGGTCGGTATAAAGAGCATATATTTTCCGCGTAATTGGATAATCCAAATTATAGATGGATGCAATGTTTGGTACAAAACTGTTCAAGCTATCAGCAGTAATTCCCTTTGAAACTGCAATCAGATTAACTTTTCCCAAATTCTCCTGCACTTGCGGATTTTCCTTTTCACTGAGCCAGTTGTATCCAATAAATCCGATTGTATTAGGATCGGAGGCAACCATCTCTAATATTTTTTTATTACTTCCGGCAAATTCAATATTTCCCGTAATTTTTTGATTCAATTGTAATGAATCATTCAGCGACCGGATAATACCTGAAGACTCAGCATCCAGTACAATTTTTATGTTTCCTTCTTTTTCTGAATTTTTGATCTGACTCCAGTTGACCAACTTTCCTGTTAAAATTTCAGTAATCTGACTGGTAGTTAACGCTTTTGTGGCATTGTCAACATGTACGATTAACGCTACTGCATCATGCCCAATGGCTATCGATTCTGAATTTAGATCTCTGCTTTTAAAAAATTCAATTTCCTTTGAATTTAATGGTCGCATCACCAAAGCCAATCGAGTTTTTTCCTGAAGTAAAAGATTGATCGCATCGTACTCTGAACCATACTCACAATCAATCGTAGCAAAATTGTAAAAGCTTTTAAAAACAGCAACTTCTGCATTTAAAAGCGGTAAGATGGCCTCATCGGCAGCAATAGTCGCCTGCCCAGTAACCATCGAGTCAGGAATAACATCTTTCCTGACCCGATGGCAACCAAAATTTAAAAAGATCAGTACAAAAACAATCACAAGAAATGATTGCTTATTAAACTTCATCCATTTCATCTTTCGGAGTTTGGGAAGCAATGTATGAACGATATCCTCTAAACAAACCATACAGAATTACAGCGATTCCAAAAAAGACCATTGTGCCGTTGGGTTCATCCTGTAAAATCCAAAATTTAAGCAGGGTAAATATACCAATGACTAAGTACAACACCATCACAATAAATCCGTACAGAACTTTAGAGAAATTTAGCTTCATAATTTATTGAAGAACAAAGTTAATTGGAACAGTAAAACTAACACGGACAGCCTCACCATTTTGCCTTCCCGGAATCCATTTCGGCATCGATTTAACTACTCGTACAGCTTCTTTGTCCACTGCGGGGTCAACCCCACGAACAACTTTTACATTTGAAATTGCACCAACGCGATCAACAACAAAGTTGACATATACTTTACCCTGCACACCATTTTCGGCGGCTATGGAAGGATATTTCACGTTAGCCATAAGAAACCTTTGTAAAGCAGACTCACCGCCCGGAAACTCCGGCATTTGTTCCACCACATTATATGGTGGAGTGATGGTATCTTCTTCAACAATGGCATTGTTAAGGTCACCAATATCCTGACCATTGACTTCATCGGTACCTTTTACGTCAGCAACTGAAATATTCATATCAGTTTTTGTGAGTTCCTCCTGAGTTTTAATTTCTTCATCTTCCTGAACTTCTTCGTCAGGTTTGATAACCGGAGGTGTAAATTTGATCGATGATTTTAATGGCGGAATAGGTTTATCAATGATGATATCCTTAGGCTTTTCCAACTGTTTTTCAATCTGAATATCAGACAGGGTGGTAACTTCCACATTTCTTTCTTTCGTTATGGAAAGAATTTGCTTGTACAAAATAGGTACAACAACTATCAAAGCTGTAAAAATGAGGGCACCAATTATTCCCCACCTATGACGGCGCGCGCTGTCATTTCGAAGTTCATAAGCTCCGTATTCCTGGTTTCGCTCCTTAAAAAGAAGATCAACCCAGGCTTCGCTAAACAAGTTTATTTTTTGAGACATAGACTGTTCTATAAATTGTGATTACTTAGCCGGGATGGTCTTTGCATCGATCAATCCAAGGTCATACGGGGTAATATCTACTATCGCATACCGAGCTATATTATTGATATTCATCTCGTCCAAGATATCAACCAAATTTTTATAGTTCGCCTCATCAGCAGCTTTGATGATGATGATAGGAGCAGATTTTGAAGCTTTGAGTTCTGACAACTTTTTATTGTAGTCTTCCTCTGCCATTTTTTTCTTTTCCTTCTTCAGTTCATCCACTGCTTTCATAACATCAAAATTCTTTTGGAACAACATTTTCCGGAGTCCTTCCGAAGAATAATTTGTTTCAATTACTTCAGGATCAATGCCATTTTCCTGCGTTCCGAAGTAATAAAAAAGTTTATTTTCCTTCGCAAGCAAAATTGTAATTGCCTGCGAAGCTTTCACTTTATTTTGATCTTCTTCCAGCACCTTATCTTTCGAAGGAACACTGATTTCCATCGTCTGAGGTTTCAACATTGACGTAGTAAGCATAAAAAAAGTAATCAGGAGAAATCCCAAATCAACCATCGGTGTTAGGTCAACGCGCGATGAGTGTTTCTTTTGTTTCGGCTTTTTACCTTTTTTGCCTTTATCTTCTACTTGCAATTCAGCCATAGTATTTCCCTTTCTATTTAGTTGAAACCTGCTCGAGGCTGGTGATCAGATTATATCTGTTTTCATTGTTATCCTGAAGAGTTCCCATAACATCCTTAATAACTTTGTAAGGAGTTAATTGGTCAGATTTAATAGCAAGGCGCAATTCGCGATTTACTTTTCTGGCAGTTGTTATCCATACCTCGAACTGATTATTTAACGAATCAGTTGGTATTCCTATTGCAGCTTCTTTAGTATCTCTTTCCTCTGGTTTTAACGCGAGAAAAGCGCTCATTTTTTCGATCGGAACTCCTGACATGCCAATTTTGCTAAATTCATTCAGTTCTTTTTCAGTGAAACTGATAGAATATGCTTTACCAACATTTTCAAGCACTTCCTTGCGGTCTTGCTGTGTATCCAATCCGAAGAACACTTTACCTTCCTGGTCGATTAGTACTGTAAGTATATTTCTTTCAGGAATTTTAATTTCTGAAATCGATGATGGTACAGCAACAACAATCGGTTCTTTCGCGACAAAATTGGATGTCAGCATAAAAAAAGTAAGCAATAAAAAAGCCACATCGCACATGGCAGTCATATCAACTGTTGTGCTTTTTCTGGGTACTTTTACCTTTGGCATTTTTTATTT
>JBBQMW010000041.1:0-26149 GCA_038329265.1 Bacteroidales bacterium
CGGTCTTTGGACTCCAGAAAATGCTCCCTTCGATACGCTTCGCTACTCAGGGATCGACACTTCAGACTTCGGACTTCAGACTTCAGTCTTCGGTCTCCAGTTTCCTTAACTTGATGATCTTTTTTCTTATCGCGACTGTTGCCTTCAGTTCGTGCGAAGATGTCATTGATGTGAACCTTAGTGATAAAGAGTTGAACCTGATTGCTGTGGAAGCTCGTATTACAACCGTTGATCAACCTGCGGTATTTCTCTACAAAACTCTGCATGTTGATCAGGATATAGCTTATCCCGGAATTAGCGGAGCTGATGTAAGCATTTCGGATAATGAAAATCCGGCCCATAAAATTACGCTTGTTGAATTGGTCAGTAAAAAAGGCCTGTACATAGTTCCTGCTGGCGAAAAATATCCGGGAATTCCGGGCAGAGTGTATACGCTGTCTATTGTTACTGGTGGAGTAACAATCACTGCGACTGAAAAACTGGAGCCCGTTGAGCCAATCGATTCAATTCAGGTGCGACCATCGATGCGTGGCGACAAACTGTTTTTGGGAGTTTTTACTTATGGACAGGAAAGTCCCGGCCTCGGAGATTATTACAAATGGGATGTGTATATCAACGACACCCTGGTCCATTCTACTGATCGGTTTGCTGTGGCCAGCGATGAATTTGTTGACGGCAATTACATACCGGGGCTGGAGATTTTTACTGATTTCTATGATACAAAGACACCTGAAGATAGGATGCTTAACCTGAATGATGTGATTTCAGTGAAACAAACATCCATTTCCGAATTTGCCTATAATTTTTATTTTCAGATGATTAATCAAAATTCAACCGGATCGTTATTCAGTGTTCCTCCTGCAAATATTAAAAGTAATTTTATATCAAGCGATCAAAAGCCGGTACTTGGGTTATTTATTGCCAGCGATGTTTCTGTTTCCAATCGGGTTGATATCGATGAGTCCATCGAAAGCCAACTTAAAAAATAGAATTAAAGTTCTTTCTACAAAGAACCCAATGGTTTTGTTTCTGGCAATAATTCCGGTCAGCAAGTAAATATTCACTGTTGTGATTATCACATTCATATCAACGGAAGTGGATTTTGATTTGCCATAATTGAAAGAATCCAAGGAATTTCAGATGACGGTAAATTTAATAAATAAAGGTATTTGCTTTTAAATGCAATTGGTATTGATTGAAATCGGGGAGTGTAAAAAGGGCAAACCCCTAAAAATTGTTAAACATTTAACCAATACCCGATCCTCTTCATAAAAAGACTTATTTTAGTGCCGAAAACAAAAAAAACAGAAAGCGTGCATCAGAACCTGGTATTAATCCCAACTTACAACGAAAGTGAAAACGTGGAGCGAATGATCCGAAAGGTTTTTTTGCTGAAAACTCCGTTTGAGATTTTAATCATCGACGATAATTCGCCGGATGGCACTGCGGCTATTGTCGAAAGGTTGATGCCCGAATATCCGGGTAAACTGCATATCCTGAAGCGAGCCGGGAAGCAAGGTTTGGGTAAAGCTTATTTGGCAGGATTTCACTGGGCACTGGAACGTCCGTACGATTATATCTGTGAAATGGACTGCGATTTTTCGCACAACCCCAAATCACTTGTAAAACTATATTCAGCCTGCGTCGAACAAAATGCCAGTCTGGCTATAGGATCTCGCTATATTTCGGGAATCAATGTGATTAACTGGCCGTTAGGTCGGGTACTGATGTCGTATTTGGCATCGGTTTACGTGCGTTTGATCACCGGAATGAAAATCATGGATACCACTGCAGGTTTTAAATGTTATCACCGGAAAGTTTTGGAAACCATCGATTTTGATAACATCCGGCTGAAAGGCTACGGATTTCAGATCGAAATGAAGTTTAAAACCTGGAAACACGGATTCAAAATTGTTGAAGTGCCCATTATTTTTACCGACAGAAAATTAGGAACCTCGAAAATGAGTGGCGGTATTTTTAACGAGGCTCTTTGGGGAGTGTTGAAAATGAAGATCCGGAGCTGGTTTACCGACTACGAGAAAGTCAATCAATAGAAAAAGGTAATTAGGGAACATGACTCAGAAAAATTCCCAGTCCAAACAGCACCGTAAACAACAAGGTTGCCAGCGATAATTTCTTGAGAAAAGGATCGAATTGTTTAGGTGAAGTTATTTTGCTGATCTGAATCAGATCGACTAGAAACAACGGAAACGAAAGCAGAAACAACCACTGAACAGTTGACTTTCCGGTCATTGCGATAAATATCACCGAAGTCAGCAAACCGGTTAAAATCAGCCACGAATGATAGATTTTGCTTCGTACACTTCCCATTCGAACAACTACCGTATTTTTTCCTGAATTGCGATCATTCTCAATGTCGCGCATATTGTTCAGGTTCAGAACGCCGGTACTGAAAAACCCAATACTTACAGCCGGAAGAAAAATCTCAGGAGTGAGTTGATGTGTATTCAGGAAATAGGTTCCGGCAACAGGTAAAATCCCGAAGAAAAGGAATACGGCGATATCGCCAAAACCTGCATATCCGTAGGGATTACTTCCGGCAGTGTAGCGGTAAGCCGCAATCAATGCTGCAATTCCGAAGGCCAGAAACATCAGGAAAGTAGTGATTTCAAGCCCTTTTGTCCCTTCAGTAATCAAAGTGATTCCTGTTGCCAGACTGAGGAAAATCAATACAATCATCCCTGTTTTCATTTGCTTCGGCGAAATTTCGCCACTCTGAACCGTTCGTTTTGGTCCCACACGATGCTGGTTATCAGTTCCCTTTTGTGAATCGCCGTAATCGTTGGCAAAATTCGAGAAAATCTGGATAAACAAAGCCGTCACTATGGCCAGAATGGTCACTGTCAAATTGAATTGACCTACAAAAAAGGACAGTACCGCTCCCATCAAAATTCCCGACATTGCCAATGGAAGTGTTCGTAACCGTGCCGCTTTTACCCAACTTTTTAGTGATGCCATCTTCGTGTGCTTAATTTTTAATAAAATACCGGGTAATCAACCAATTTTTGTACATCGGATCCAGCACCATAATATTCCCGGCAAGTAAGTCGATAATCTCTTTATTTTCAAGAGCTTTCTTGATTCTGGCCACATTTGCCGATGATGCAAGTTGGTATTCATCCAGTATATTTTTCGAACTGAATTTCTCAACCCCATCCAATAATGCTTTCAAAAAATTAATTTGTGGTGTTGACAATTCTTCTGTTCTGGATTGAAAAAGCAAACTTAATTGCGATACAATTCCCTCATGGGCTTCCTTAATTAGTTCTTCGGAACACTTCGTTGCTGTTCGAAACCAGCTTTGTTGGGCAAGTTGTTGAACGTAATACGGATGACATTCTGCCAGATCCGCAATCAAGGCTGCATTACTTTCGCTAATTTGTTTCTGTGTATCTTCAAATCGACTGCAAATAAAGGGAATCCAACTATCGCGATGTATCTTTTCAAGAAAAAGGATGTCGCCAAATTTATAAAATGGCATCGAAGAACTTGTAAACACGTCCATCAGCATGTGCCGCTTGCTCCCATATAAACAGTAAGCTACGTTTTGGTGTTTTTGCCAGTGCGACCTTAACTTTTTCTGAAATGCCAATTGATTTTCGAATGTTGAGATGTTCTGAAATTCATCGATGCAAATAATCAATTTCCATCCTTTTTCCTCAGCAACTTTCTCTGCCATATCCAGAATGGCGTCAGGGTGCTTTTTCACTTCTTTCCAATCGAGACTTAGCGACAATTCATCCTGATTGCCGGGATTGAAAGAAAGTTTAGGAAGAAATGCCCCCATAAAACGTTTCGCATTTTCAATGAGCACCTCAACCTTCGATGCAGAAATTTTTAAAACTTCGCTTGCCAGTGCATGGTAAAATTGTTCTTCGGTGCGAATATTAAACGCATCGAGAAAGCAAAAGTGCAGATTTTTATCGGCTGACATGGCTTCGAGTGCTGACTTTTGCACCAACGATGATTTTCCCCAACGACGAGGCGAAATGAGAACCGTATTAACGAGACCGGAAAAATTTCCGGTCAATTGTTTTCTTTCCTTTTCCCGATTGGTAAAGTTCAGTTGAACGGCCAATTTGCCAAATACGAATGGTGTTTCCATTGCCTGTTTTTACGAGCAAATATATGTAACATTTTTGTTAGTAACAACTTTGTTACTAACAAAAATGTTACATTTACAAAATATTGATATTAAGGGAATTTGGGGTATTTTTTGAAGTCTGGTTTGCGTTTTTCGAGGAACGCATTTTTGCCTTCCTGAGCTTCTTCAGTCAGGTAATACAGTAAGGTGGCATTTCCGGCAAATTCCTGAATACCGATTTGTCCGTCGAGTTCGGCGTTCAAGCCTAGTTTCAGCATTCGAAGTGCCAACGGACTGTGCTCCTGCATTTGCTGTGCCCAGGCCACCACTTCATCTTCGAGCTGATCGAATGGAACGACTTTGTTTACCAATCCCATTTCCAGCGCTTCGGCAGCCGAATACTGGCGGCACATAAACCAAATTTCGCGGGCTTTTTTCTGACCGACAATGCTTGCCAGATACGATGAACCCAATCCGGCATCGAAACTCCCCACTTTGGGGCCAGTTTGTCCGAAGATGGCATTTTCGGAGGCAATGCTGATGTCGCAAACCACATGCAAAACGTGACCACCGCCAATCGCATAGCCATTCACCATCGCGATCACCGGTTTCGGCATCGAGCGAATTTGCTTCTGAACTTCCAGAATATTGAGTCGTGGAATGCCATCCTTGTCGATGTAACCACCTTTGCCTTTCACGGTTTGGTCGCCACCGGCACAGAATGCCTTGTCACCTGCACCTGTAAGCACAACAACGTTGATCCGCTGATCTTCCCTGCAGATTTTAAGTGCATCGCTTATTTCGTTCACTGTTGTTGGCCGGAACGCATTGCGGTAACGTTCACGGTTAATAGTTATTTTTCCGATTCCGTCGAAATAATCGAAGAAGATATCTTCGTATTCACGGATGGTTTGCCATTGTCTGGTTGTAGTCATTTTAATTTCTGGTGTTTATTTGTCAAATTATAATTGCATTATAGAACCCACTTCGGGGTTCTATTCTCATTTGTTTTCTTTACCCCGCACTTCGTACGGGGTTATTCAAATTAAATCACTTCGTGGTTTTCAGAATCCCAAAGGGATTTAATTTGAATAACCGCGGGTGTAAACCCGTGGATTAATGCGTGAATCAAAATGAACCCCGAAGTGGGTTCAACATCAAAAAATAAGCCCTATTCAAAATACTCACACTATCCTTTCACCTTTCGAAACAACTCCCGAAACGCTTTCACATTCAGCTCTGCATCCGTAAAAACTTCCAACAGTGCGACTTGCTGTTGTTTCGGTGAATAAAACTTAGCCAATGCCTCAACTAATTCTACCTCATTTTCGGCCTTGAAATAATCTATTCCAAACGCTTTGGCCAAAATTTCTGCCTTGTGTGTGTTTTCGGCAAAGAAATGCTCGGCATACGTGGGCGAATCGGACGGACCTTTGATCAGTCCGAAAATATTGCCGCCGCCATTGTGAATGACGATGATACGTAAATTCGATCCGATGTATTTGTTCCAAAGAGCGTTTGAGTCGTAGAAAAACGACAAGTCGCCCAATATGATGGTGTTTAGTTTGTCGGATTCGCTGGCAAAACCAACGGAAGTTGATAGGCAGCCATCAATTCCCGCCGTGCCACGGTTGCTGAAATAGTCAGTGTTTTCAACCCTATTGAGAATGAGAGCATAGCGCACCGGTGAGCTGTTTCCCAAATGGATGACTGAATTTTCTGGAATTGAACGCCCAATCAACTCAAAAGCTTTCAGGTCGCAAAATCCGATGCTTTCCACAAACTTGTCACGCAGCTGATTTGCCTTGGTTTCTTTGCTTTTCCAGAGCTGCAAATAAGTTTTTGACGATTGTACCTGTGATGAAACTGCAACAAAAAAATCAAGTGCATCGGTTTTTATCACTTTGGTCAACGACTGATAAGTATCGAAATGTTCTCCACCCAGGCTGAGATGCCAATGCTGTGCAGGTTTATTTTTCCTAAGAAACTGTTTGAGTGCTTTGGAAACGAATTGTCCGCCAAAACTGATGAGCAAATCGGGCTGAGAATCGTTGGCCTTTTCTGCCGGAATTGCAGCCATTATTGCATCAACACTTCCGCAAAACTTTGGATCGGAAAGGTTCGACAAATGCTCGTGCAGCACTACAGCTCCTGATGCTTCAATAAACTGAATTAGAACAGTTTCCATCTCTGAATTTGGATTCGATTGTCCGGCTAATACCAGTATTTTTTGCGACTGGCTGATTGTTTCAGCCAACTGTACAATATCATTTACAGCTATTCCGGAATGAATTTTAGTCAATTCAATTTCTTTCACTTCTGGAAGATCTGCATCTATCAACTGATGCAACGGTTCTTCCAACGGAATATTGATATGCACCGGTGCCGGTGTCCCTGAAACAGCCAGATTCAGGCATTCGTTAATTTGACGCGCAGCAAACCAAAGATCTTTATCTGACTCGCCCAAAGGCAAACTCACTTCTTTTTTTACGAAATTCCTGTAAATACCTTCCTGACGGATACATTGACTTTCGGCTTGATCGATCCAATAATTGGGACGATCGGCTGTGAGAATTATCAGCGGAATATTCTGGTAAAAAGCTTCGGCTACTGCCGGTGCATAATTCAAGGCGGCAGTTCCTGAAGTGCAGACAATGACTACCGGTTTCTGTTTCGCCAATGCCAGTCCGATCGCAAAATAGGCTGCGCTGCGTTCGTCTACAATATTCCTGCAAATAAAATCAGGAATGCCGGTGAATGTGTTAATCATCGGTGCATTGCGGCTTCCGGGAGAAATGACAATGTCGGTAATTCCCTTTTTCAGGAGCAACGTGGCTAATTGCTGAATATGTTTTTTATCGGTTATCATTTATTTTTGAATATCTTTTCTGATGATAAATTCCATTTCGTCCGAAATTTGATTTTTATTCTGAAAAACGTTATGGCGTGGACGATTTTCTTACTCTTCCCATGTTTCCACAGTGTGCTATTATCTGTCGCCCATTCAGGGCTAAAAACCAACTAATTCCCGTGTCCAAAACCTTCCCCCATTTTTAGGAAATTAGAAGGGGCTTAAGCTTTCCCCCCTTGGGGGAATGGGAAGGGGGCTTTCAGGATTAATCACCGAAAGTAAGGTTTTCGCCTTTTGGTTGGTTTCGTCCCATTCTTTTTCGGGTTCCGAATGCGACGTAATCCCACCCCCGGCATACAAAATAAACTCACTGGGCGAAACTTCCATGCTACGCAAATTGACAAAAAGCGCCAATTGCTGATTCAATCGCCAGGGGCCCAAATACCCGGTATAATATTTTCGATCAAAAACCTCATTTTTCAGGATAAAATCGGCTGCCAAATCTTTGGGTAAACCGCAAACTGCCGGCGTTGGATGCAAATCGGCGATGAAACTGCCCTGACAATTCGAAATTTTTTCAGCCGGAAAAAAGAACGACGTTTTCAGGTGTGCCACTTTGCCACTTTCCATGGTTTCCGGGCCAATAGTTTTGTATTGATGAATGTCGAAATTAAAGAAAACATCGAGCATGTATCGCGACACAAAAGCCTGTTCTTCTATATCTTTTGTGCTCCAGAAATATTCTTCGGCACCGGGTTTTCGAAGCTGAGTTCCGGCAAGCGAAACAGTCTCGAATTTTTCCCCATTCAATTTTATTAATAGTTCAGGAGTTGCTCCCATCCAGATTCCGGCAACCGGCAGGTTTACCAAAAAAGTAAATGCATTGGGTGTGTGATCCTGAAGCTGCAAAAATGTATCGCCCAGCGAAACATCTGTTCTTTTTACCGGAATTTGACGTGAAATAATGACTTTTGCAAGCACTCCTTCCCGAATTTCAGAAACCGTATTTTCAATCAGTTTCAGGTATTCAGCTTTCGATTGTGAGTGGCACATTTCCACTTCGTCGGTCTTCTCAAATGCCTCAAAACCATCTAAATCGATTTCAATTTCTGGAGTAAAATCTTCAGAATAAATACCCGGCTTTAGCAAAATTACCGGACTTTTCGCGGTGATACGAAACGGCGCAAAAACAAAACCTGCTTCGCCGTTTAGCTGATCAAAACCGTCAAAATAACTGATATCCGAAGCATTGCCGACAAGCAGACTCATACGCAAGTCGCCGGGGTAAAACCAACAGGCAAAAGCAATATTTTTTTCGATGAACTGATCAAGAATAGTGGCTGTGCTTCTATTATTTCCCATTCCGTATTACTATCATATTGGTCACTCGTGCTGTAGAAAGTAGTTTCCCAGATTCATTCCTGATTTCAACATTCCAGACATGAGTTTGGTTTCCGGGATGCACAATTTCGGCTCTTGCATAAACCATACCTTCAGCAGCGCTTCCGGTATGGTTGGCACTCACCTGAATTCCCAGAATGTCATATTCCTGAATATCGACTGTGAGCATCGAACCCAATCCGGCTATAGTTTCGGCCAGAGCAAGGTTGGCGCCTCCATGCAGAAACCCACCCGGCCGCGAAGTACGGTGATCGACAGGCATACTGGCTTCTACCCAACCTTCGCCCAAAGCTGTAAAGCAGATTCCCAGACGTTCAACCAGAGTGTTCTGCGCGAATTGGTTGATGATTGGCAATGGAGTGTGAATGGTAAGTTTTGGAAACATCTTCAGAATAAAAAATTAAAAGCGTGAAATTAGGAAAATGCAATGAAGCAGCCAATTTTAAATGAATTTTTGAATGGGATTGCTTTTAAGTTGCAAAACTACCTCATGAATTCGTTTAAATTGGCTTAATAAATGGCCCAATTTGGAGAATTTAAATACCGATTTCACGGTTTTCTGAAAATAAAATACAAATTTGTCTTTTATTGTAGAAATTCATGCACAAAAGGCTGCTGCAATTGTTGGATGTAAGGAAATTTTAAACGGAAATTTATGAAAAACATCTTATGTCCCATTTCAGATGAACATGTGAATGAACAGGTTACCCGCTTCAATGCCATGTTCACAATTGGAATTGGTGTTTTGGCTTTTGTATTCAATTCTGTATTTCTGTTTGTATTTTTAATGGTCGACTTTTTCATCCGTGGTTTTACTGAAGTAAAATTCAGTCCAATAAACTATGTCAGTCGTTATTTACACTCTGTGTTAGGTGTATGATTTACACTTATCTGGTTCTTCCCTTTTATAAAAAATAGTTTGTAAATTATCCCGACTTAAAGCTGTTTCCAATGAAAGCAATACGTTCAACATATTCCGCTACGCTAGAGCTTAAATTTTAGGATATACATTTTTTCTACAAATATTTCGCGACTCTGTCGCTTAAAACCAAGCTGCAGAGCAGCAAAATATTTGTAGTCAGAATGTCATAGGTAGAACCAGTAAGCTCCAGAGTAGCGGAATATTATGTTGAAATTTTACCGGACAACAGTGAATGATAATCATTTATTTTTCCACTCTTAATTTGAATTACTCTGTCCTTAAACTAATTTTTCCTGATTTTAATCCTTTTGCTTTTGCTTCCAGTGCGATTTCTCCCGGGTTTGTATTTGACTGAACAATAGCTGTTATCTGTCCGCTGAAAGCATGCATTTCGGGCAAATGGAAGAGGTCGAGACAAGTTGGGTCGCCATTGGCGCCAGCACGGTAGATTCCGGCACCAGTAACCGAAAACGAGACGATGTGTCCGTCGTTCGGACACAAATTTCCATCTTTATCGACCACCCGAACGGTAATATACGACAGATCTTTACCATCGGCTTTCAGTTGCGAACGATCGGCTACCAGTTCCAGATGATGTGGTTTCCCGGCTGTACGAACTATCTTTTGATCAGCCACTTTACCGGCTATATCATAGGCAACTACTTTCAGTTCGCCTGGCTGGTAAATCGCATCATTCCACATAAGGCGGTAACGATGTTGAAGTGTTTCATTGCTTCGGGATTTTCTGCCGTAGCTTTTGCCGTTCACAAACAATTCGGCACTGTTGTAGCTTGTGTACACAAATACCGGAACATTTAGGCCTTCATGACCTTCCCAGTTCCAATGCGGCAAAACATGCAAAGTCGCATCATTTTTATTCCAGATGCTTCGGTACAGATAAAAACGGTCTTTCGGAATACTGGCCAGATCGATGATTCCGAAAAGAGAACTGTGGCTCGGCCATGCATCAGTATCATATGGAGAAGGCTCACCCAGGTAATCAAATCCGGTCCAGACAAACTGCCCGATGGTCCATGACTTGTCGTCGGCCATTGCAAAATCTAAATCCGGAAGGTTCGACCAGGAACAATACTCCAAATCATACGATGAAGACTGGTGATCGTCGTATTTGGCATCGGTCTTTATCTGCGCCGGAAGTTTGTACACTCCACGGGAACTGACGGTTGATGCCGTTTCAGAACCCAGAACAATGTTCTGTTGCAGCAGGTTATACGCTTCTTCGTAACGATTCACTCTGTAATTTAAACCCGGAATGTCGATCATAGAAGCAAATCCATTATCTAGGACACAACTCACCTGGTCCATCCCGCAGGTAACTGGCCGGGTCGGATCTTCACGGTGACAAATATCCTGTAGAAATGCTGCAACTTTGTATCCTTCGGGACTGCATTGGGTCGGAACTTCATTCCCGATACTCCACATCACCACGCTGGGATTGTTGCGGTAATGATGCAACATGTTCACCATATCCTTTTCGGCCCATTCCATGAAAAATCGATGATAGCCGTTTTCACATTTGGCAATATCCCATTCATCGAAAGGTTCAATCATCATCATAAATCCCATTTCATCACATAGTTCAACTAATTCGGGAGCAGGCATATTGTGCGAGGTCCGAATGGCGTCGCAGCCCATATCTTTCAGCAAAACCAATTGGTGTCTCAGGGCAGCAACATTAATGGCAGCGCCCAATGGACCCAGATCGTGATGGTTACAAACGCCCTGAAACTTACGGAGCTTCCCATTCAGGAAGAAACCTTTGTCGGCAATGATCACCATGCTCCGAATGCCAAAACGGGTTGTCTGTTCATCAACCTGAGCGCCATCAACAAAAATTTTAGAAACAGCTTTGTAAAGTACAGGACTTTCAGGCGACCATAGTTTAGGAGATTCAATATTGAAATTTTGCTCAAATGGGAGTCCATGGTTTATTTTGCCTGTATTATCTTTTCGAACAACAACCTTTCCTTCCGGAGAAAATATTTCAGTAACCAAACGAACTTCCTTATTTCCTGAACCTGAAATTTTTGTTTTCATGCAAACAGATGCCAGTGAATCAGAAACATACGGTGTTGTAAGTTGTGTGCCCCAAACCGGTATATGGATCGGGTCTGTGGTAATTACGTGAACATTCCGGTAAAGTCCGGCGCCTGAATACCACCGCGATGATTGTGATTTGTTCTCGAGACGGACTGCCAGTATATTATTCTTTCCGTCTTTGTTGAGCAAACTGGTCACCTCGAAATGAAATGAATTATAGCCGAAAGGCCAGAAACATGCTTCCGTCCCATTCACATACACCCGTGCTTCGCTCATGGCACCATCGAAAAGCAAGCTAATCTGTTTACCGACTGGAACATCGAATGAAGTGCGGTACCAGCCAATTCCCACATACGGAAGTCCTCCGGTTCTGCCGGTTTTAACCGAAGATTTTGTTTCCAGATTTTGGGTTACCGCAACCTGCTGAAGATCGTTACTCCGATCGAAAGGACCATAGATTGCCCAGTCGTGAGGAATCTGAACCGTTTGCCATGCTTTATCGTCAAAGCCGGAAAGAGGTGCATCCGGAAAATCTCCTTTGCTGAATTTCCAGTTCTTTTCGAGCAGAAAATCGCTGTGCTGCGCCTGGGCAATGATGACAATAAACAGGAAGATGGTTAAAAAGATTGTTCTCATATGATTTTTCGTTTTAAAATGTAAATATCAGAATTATATTTTTGGTGTTAGAAAAGAAATGTGATTATTGTAAATCCAGGGTTGAAAAATATTGTCGAAGATCGTTCAGGAAAGACAGAGATTGGACATCAATGGATAAGAAAAGGACAATGGAGGGGAAAACTTCGATTAAAAAATGCGGTTAAAAACCGCATCACCCGCTAATTTCCGATATTAAAAATGCGAATCGGAATTCGCATCACCCAAAAGATGACATAAAAAAAAGCTCTGGTTTTCACCAGAGCTTTTTGAGTAGCGGGAGCCGGACTCGAACCGACGGCCTTTGGGTTATGAGCCCAACGAGCTACCAACTGCTCCATCCCGCAATGTATTTTTGGATAATGTATCGTCTTTTAGAACTTCGCCCAGCAACTTCATTTCTGCTTAGCGGGTGCAAATATAGACTATACATCCTTATTTTCCTAATCCACTGTGAAAATATTTAAATTCTATTTGCAATTGCTTCGTTAAAAAGTATTAATAAACTGGGCATCGGGTTTGTTTTCTCCAAATTCTTCTAATTTTGCTGTTCGAAAAATCGGACAATGGATAGAAAAGAGCTTCGAAAAAAGATATTTCAGATGCTGAAAGACCATTATCGTTTGATCATTTACAACGATTCAACGATTCAAACAGTCTGGAGCATCAAACTCACACCCATCAAGGTACTCACGCTTGGCAGTCTGGGTGCTATCCTGCTGATTCTTTTAACCACAACGATTATTGCATATACGCCTCTACGCGAGAATATTCCGGGTTATCCGAGTGCCAAAGTCCGCCAACAAATTATTCACAATTACGTTTTAGTCGATTCGTTGGAAAATGAAATCAAAGTCAGGGATTCGTATTTTGATAAAATCAAAACTTTGTTTCAGGGCGAGACTCCTGCCGAAGAATCAGCCAGCACCGACCCTGAGTTAAAAGTAACAGAAGCAACGTTCGATAAATTTAATGCTGATTCGGTTTTCAAGGATAAATTATTGGACGAGAAATCGAATCTGTCCATTCAGCAAAACAAAAAACGCCTGCCCAGTATCGCAAACATTCATTTTTTTACGCCGTTGCGTGGCATGATTACCAATAGATTCAATCCCAAGATTGATCATCTGGCCGTTGATATTGTAGGTAAACAAAATGCACGAATCTCAAATGTACTCGATGGCACAGTCATTTTCTCGGGTTGGACAATGGATACCGGATACTCCATATTTATTCAGCATGAAAGCAATATTGTTTCGGCCTATAAGCACAATGCTGAACTTTTAAAGGAGGTGGGCAACAAAGTCAAAGCTGGCGATGTTATTGCCATTATGGGGAACAGCGGGGAGCTGACCACCGGGCCGCACCTTCATTTTGAACTTTGGCACAATGGGACTGCTCTTGATCCGGAAACCTACATCGATTTTTAAGCCTGACTATGAAGAAACGCATTGCTATACTGGGGTCAACCGGATCGATCGGAACCCAAACCCTCGAAGTTATTTCTCAAAATCCTGATCGTTTCGAAGTTGAAGTCCTGACGGCTAATAACAACCTTAAATTACTGATTGAGCAAGCCAAATTTTTTCACCCGAATGTGGTTGTTATTTCTAATTCGTGCCATTACGATGAATTGAAAGACGCACTCAAAGACGAACCTGTAAAAGTGTATGCCGGACGGGAAGCTCTGAATCAGGTGGTGGAAATGGATACCATTGATGTGGTGGTGACCGCAATGGTGGGCTATTCTGGTCTGATTCCGACCTGCAACGCAATTAAAGCAGGAAAGAATATTGCATTGGCCAATAAAGAAACGATGGTGGTTGCCGGAGAGATTATCAATCGGTTGGCCATCGAAAACAGGATCAATATTTATCCGGTTGATTCGGAACATTCGGCTATTTTTCAGTGCCTGGTGGGTGAGTTCAACAACGAAATTGAGAAAATTTACCTGACCGCTTCCGGAGGGCCATTCCGGGGTTTTTCGATGGAGCAGTTGGCCAATGTGACCAAAGCAGATGCGCTGAAACACCCGAACTGGGACATGGGCGCCAAAATCACCATCGACTCGGCATCGTTAATGAACAAAGGGTTTGAGGTGATTGAAGCGAAATGGTTGTTCGGATTGAAACCTGAACAGATTGAAGTGATTGTGCATCCTCAGAGTATTATTCATTCCATTGTTCAATTCCGCGACGGCTCGATGAAAGCTCAAATGGGTCTGCCCGATATGAAATTGCCGATACAGTATGCCATGAATTTTCCTGACCGGCTGCCTTCCACTTTCAAACGCTTCAATTTTATCGATTACCCCCAGTTGACATTCGAACAGCCAAATACAAAAAATTTTCGTAATCTTGCACTCGCTTTTGAGGCTTTAAATCGAGGTGGAAATATGCCTTGTATTCTGAATGCTGCAAACGAAGTGGTTGTTCATGCGTTTCTGACCGATAGAATCAGTTTTCTCCGGATGCCTGAAATAATTGAGAAAACGATGGAAAAGGCCAGTTTTGTTAAAAATCCTGATTTGGATGATTATATCCTTTCGGATAAAGAAGTTCGGATCATGACATCAGCGCTGATTAAAAAGCTGGCAACACAATAAATATTAAAACAGAAAAACAATAGATGGAAATAGTATTGATAAAAACGGCCCAGCTTCTTTTGAGTTTATCGCTCCTGGTAATTATTCACGAATTTGGCCATTATATTCTAGCTCGTATTTTTAAAACCCGTGTCGAAAAATTTTATTTATTTTTTGATCCGTGGTTCTCACTATTCAAGGTAAAAAAAGGTGATACTGAATACGGTATTGGCTGGTTGCCGCTTGGTGGGTATGTGAAAATTTCGGGAATGATCGACGAATCGATGGATAAAGAGGCCATGAAATTGCCTCCACAGCCTCATGAATTCCGTTCAAAAAAATCGTGGCAACGCCTGCTCATCATGGTTGGTGGGGTCGTTATGAATTTTATTCTGGCTTTCGTTATTTACATCGGCATTTTGTATGCCTGGGGCGAACAGTATCTGCCCACAGCCAATGTAAAATATGGAATTGTAGTTGATTCGGTGGGTCAAAAAATCGGACTTCAGAACGGCGACAAAATTCTTTCGGTTGCAAATATTCCAGTCGAAAACTTCCATAAAATTATCCCAACAGTTATTCTCGACAACGCATCGACCATTCAGGTAGAGCGTGCCGGACAAAAAGTTGATGTTGAAATTACGGAAGAAGAACAGACAATTTTAATAAAAAGTAGCAAAAATGTGATAAGCTTCCGTTATCCGTTTAATTATAAGGTATCGGATTTTGGAAAAAATTCTCCTGCCAAAGAAGCCGGAATAAAAGCTGGCGACCGTATTATAGGAATGGACAGTTTGAAATACGAGTACGATGACCAATTTAAGCTGGCTTTGAAAGAAAACATTGGGAACCAGGTTACTTTAAATATTTTACGCGATACTACAAAAATGAACATCGCATTGACAATTCCTCCAACAGGTTTGTTGGGAATTCAACTCGAACAGGATCTGCAGAAAATTTTCGAATTCAAGACTATCAAATATGGCTTGATCGAATCGATTCCGGCAGGTTTCAGAAAGGGATTTGACACGATTAATGATTACCTGAAACAGTTTAAACTGTTATTCTCTCCGAAAACCAAAGCCTACGAAAGTTTGGGAGGTTTTATTGCAATTGGTAATATCTTCCCTGGGATGTGGAACTGGCATTCGTTTTGGAATATGACTGCCTTCCTTTCAATTATTCTGGGGGTCATGAACCTTCTGCCAATACCGGCCCTCGATGGCGGACATGTTATGTTTCTGCTTTTCGAAATGGTTACCGGACGCAAGCCGGGCGACAAATTTCTGGAATATGCTCAGATCGTCGGAATGGTATTGTTACTTTCCTTAGTTCTCTATGCCAATGGGAACGATGTATTTAAACTATTGAAAGACTATTTTTAAACAGTCAAATAAATACCGATATCTAATTTTTGTTACTTTTGCAGAAACCATTTAAACTTTTATAATATGAACTTATCAATTATCGCTGGTATGATCGGACCTCAGGAACTTATAGTTGTATTGGTTGTTGTTGTTTTGATGTTTGGCGGAACAAAAATTCCTGAATTAATGAAGGGCTTAGGGAAGGGAATTAAGGAATTCAAGAATGCTTCGAAACCTGAAGAGGACGAGCCCAAAAAAGAAGCCGATAAAATCGAAAAATAATACAAAAAGCAGATTAGTCCGGAGTGCCTAAAGTTGAAAGATTTACTATTTTCTTATTTACGATTTACTATTTATTTTTACTGATTTTCAGAAATAGTAAATCGTAAATTGTCTAATGGTCAATTGTCTATCAAACTTTAGGCATTCCGCATTTTAGGCTGTCCATACGCTCACGCTAGAAAAAATCTTCCGAATTATCCTGACTTTGCTCAATACTTTCCGGATCATCGCAATTGATGTTTACCGAGAAATTCACAGGGCGTTCAAATTCAATCTGGTCGCGGTAAGGCAAACTCTTGTCGGCATAAACTTTTCGCATGTAATACCCCCAAATTGGCAAAGCCATACTAGCTCCCTGTCCAGATTGCAAATCCTCAAAGTGGATACTTCGCAACTCAGCACCAGTCCAGGAACCGTTAACTAACTGGGCTGTAAGACCAATAAACCAACCATCGGAGTGATTTTGAGTTGTTCCGGTTTTAGCTGCAATCTGACCTTTAAATCCTCCGTAATCTGGCTTCCATCGCAACCTTCCTCCTGATCCTGCATCGACAACTCCACGCATCAAATCAATCATCAGATAGGCAGTCTGGTCATCAATGGCATCGTGTTTTTCAGGACTAAAGCTTGAGATGAGATTTCCGTGCTTATCTTCGATGCGTGTTACAAAATACGGTTGAGTGTAAACACCTTGATTTGCAAAAGCACCGTAAGCCCCAACCATTTCGTAAAGTGTAACATCCGATGTTCCCAGGAACATGGAAGGTACCGGATCAATCGGACTATATATTCCCATTTTTTTCATGATGTCGGCAACCGATTGCGGATTGTACTGCTTCATTACCCAAGCCGAAACCTGATTCACCGAATGCGCCAGACCCCATTTCAGGGTGACCATCTTATCATCAAATTTGGTTTTTCCGGAGTTCTTTGTTTCCCAAATGGTTCCATCGGGTAAAATAAACTGCTGCTTTACGTTGGGAACTTTACTACATGGCGACATCCCGTTTTGCATAGCAAGTGTATACAGAAATGGCTTCACCGTAGAACCCACCTGGCGTTTGCCAGCCTTGACCATATCGTACATGAAATGCCGGTAATCAGGACCTCCGACATAAGCTTTTACCTGTCCGGTCTTTACTTCCATCGACATGAATGAGGACCTGAAAATACTCAGGTAATATTTAATAGAGTCGAGCGGAGATAGCAATGTATCGCGGTCGCCTTTGTATGAAAACACCGACATTTCAACCGGATGATTAAAATCCCGTTTGATTTCATCCCACGATTTTCCACCCAATTTGGCAACCCGGTAACGCTCAGTTTGCTTGATGGACTGATCCAGTACCCCTTCAACATCTTCATTCGACAAATCGTTCGAGAATGGCCGGTTCTTTAATGCTTTTAAATGCTTGTTAAAGCCTGGCTGCAAGTTCTTCCTGAGGTGCGTATTCACTGCTTCTTCAGCATACCGCTGCATTCGCGAATCTATCGTAGTAATAATGCGGATACCGTCACGGTATAAATTATACGATGATCCGTCGGCCTTCTTATTTTTATTACACCATCCGTAAAGTGGATTGTTTACCCAATCCACTGAATCTTCTTTATATTTTTGAATTTGCCAGGCTCTGTATTCAGAACGAACAGGTTTTTTAGCATTCATTGCCTGACGCAGGTATTCCCGGAAATAAGGTGCTGGACCGGTTTTAAAATCAACTTTATGGTAGTCGAGAGCCAAAGGAAGTGCCATATAAGTTTTGGAATCTACATTGGTAATGTATCCGTTTTTTTCCATTTGTGATAAAACCACATTGCGTCGTTTCAGTGTGAGCTCCGGACGTCTCACCGGATTAAACAGCGAAGAATTTTTGGCCATTCCAACCAGCATGGCTGCCTGTTCGATACTTAATAAATCTGGAGTTGTATTAAAATAAATGGCAGATGCCGATTTTATCCCCACGGCAAGGTTCAGAAAATCATATTTATTAAGGTACATGGTGAGGATTTCCTCTTTGGTGTAGCTTTTTTCAAGCTTCACGGCAATCACCCATTCTTTAAATTTCCTGAAAATCAATTCCAGTTTGCTGTCGAGATTTTCGCGCGGGAATAGCATTTTGGCCAGCTGCTGGCTGATTGTACTTCCCCCTCCGGAGTTGGAGTCAACAGTCACAATTCCTTTCACCACCCGAACCAAACCTCTCAGGTCGATTCCTGAATGACTAAAAAAACGGACATCTTCGGTGGCCACCAATGCATGCAACAAATTCGGACTGATTTCTTCGTAACTGACAAAAGTGCGGTTTTCCTTAAAATACTTTCCCATCACGACCCCATCCGCTGAAACGACTTCGGAAGCAAGCAGACTCTCAGGATTTTCGAGTTCCTCGAACGAAGGCATAAATCCAAGCCAACCTTGCGAAATCATAAAAAACATCAGAAATGTGGCAACGATAACCGAAGCAAAAACATACCAGAATATCCGGATGTATTTTTTAAAAACTGAAATATCCCGTTCCATTCAGAAATAATTGTGTTTTGAGGGGACGAAGATAATGAAACCCAAGCGAATTTCATTTGCCTAAAAATTAAGTGGAATTCTCGCATTTTAATCCTATTAAAACTGATACTTTCCATTCAGGGATTCTGAGCTGCATAAATTCACTTAATCATCACACTGTGAATCCATTCGCCTGAAGGGGAAAAACCTGATTTGATTCAAGTAAAATCACTGAAAAACCGATCTGAAATCGATGGTCCGGAAGGCATAGAATGAATAAATTAATCATTATCAAATAAATATGCTTTTAAAATTTATTGAATTATATTTTGAACTTAGCGATTCCTTTTCTTTAATTTGCACAAAATTTTGAATTTAGAAGTAAATAATCCATTCTATGCACGAAAATCTTGTCATTGTTGAGTCACCTGCCAAAGCAAAAACGATTGAAAAATTTTTAGGTAAAGACTTTTATGTCACCTCCAGTATGGGGCACATCAGGGATCTCGAAAAAAAGGATTTTGGAATTGACATTCAGAATAATTTTACTCCGAAATACGAAATTTCGGCCGATAAGAAAAAATTAGTTGCTGAACTGAAGAAAGTTGCAAAAGATTCGAAGACCATCTGGCTCGCATCCGACGAGGACCGCGAGGGAGAAGCTATTTCGTGGCACCTGATGGAAACACTCGAATTGGATCCAAAGAAAACCAAACGAATTGTATTCCACGAGATTACCAAAGATGCAATCTTAAATGCAGTTCAAAATCCACGTCCGCTCGACTATAACCTGGTGAATGCACAGCAGGCCAGGCGAGTTCTCGATCGTATTGTTGGATTCGAAGTTTCGCCGGTATTGTGGAAGAAAGTTAAGCCATCACTTTCTGCCGGACGTGTGCAATCAGTTGCTGTTCGTATGATTGTTGAACGCGAACGTGAAATCATTAATTTTAATTCGACGGCAGCCTTCCGTGTCGCGGCAAGTTTCCTTGTGGCTGATAAAGACGGCAAAATTGTGGAACTGAAAGCCGAACTGAACCGTCGGTTTGATACCCGCGACGAAGCTTATGCGTTTCTGGAGAAATGTAAAAATGCAGAATTCCAGATTAGCGATGTGGTGAAAAAACCGGGAAAAAGATCGCCGGCCCCACCATTTATTACGTCAACACTTCAGCAGGAAGCAAGTCGGAAACTGGGATTTTCGGTAAGTCAGACCATGAGCGTGGCTCAAAAGCTTTACGAATCGGGTAAAATTACCTACATGCGTACCGACTCGGTAAGCCTTTCAGGATTAGCAATTAACGCAGCCAAACAAAAAATAATCAGTACCCTTGGCGAAAAATATCACCAGGTTCGTCAATATAAAACCAAGTCAAAAGGTGCTCAGGAAGCTCACGAAGCTATTCGTCCGACTTATCTCGATCAGGAAGAAATTTCAGGAAGCAATCAGGAGAAAAAATTGTACGACCTAATCTGGAAGCGCACCATCGCTTCTCAAATGAGCGATGCTGAACTTGAAAAAACTACGGTAACCATCGATTTCTCAAAGGGCCCTGAAAAATTTATCGCGACCGGCGAAGTGCTGATTTTTGATGGGTTCCTCCGTGTTTACATGGAATCGGACGATGACGAAGATACAAACGGGGGACAAAAAGGATTGCTGCCTCCATTGACTGTAAAACAAATGTTGCGTTGGGATAAAATTCAGGCAACTGAACGTTTTACTCAGAAACCGCCCCGCTACACTGAAGCCAGTCTGGTTAAAAAGTTGGAAGAACAGGGAATCGGACGACCATCAACCTACGCACCAATTATTACAACGGTGCAGAACAGGGGTTATGTTGTAAAAGAAGATCGGGCAGGAATAGAACGTGAATACACCGATTTGATTCTTTCCGGTCAGAAAATCTCAGAAAAAATAAAGAAAGAACAAACCGGCGCCGAAAAATCGAAACTTTTTCCAACCGACATCGGCATGGTTGTGAACGATTTCCTGATGAGGTATTTCGACCTGATCATGGATTATAATTTCACCGCTAAAGTTGAAAAAGAATTTGACGAAATTGCTGATGGCGAGCTCGTTTGGAACGACATGATCCGGAGTTTTTATGTTCCATTTCATGCCAAAGTTGAAAGTGCCCTTAGTGAAGCAGAACGTACCAACGGCGTTCGGGTAATTGGTACAGATCCGGTTTCGGGCAAAGAAATATCGGTAAAGATCGGACGATTTGGACCAGTGGCGCAATTGGGCGAAGTTACCGAAGAAGGTGAAAAACCTCAGTTCGCAAGTCTGAGACAAGGTCAGCATCTGGAAACCATTACGATTGAAGAAGCGTTGGAGCTTTTTAAATTGCCCCGTAATCTGGGCGAATTTGAAGGGAAAACAATTACTGTAGCCATCGGAAGGTTTGGTCCGTATGTAAGGCACGATAGTAAGTTTATTTCGCTCGAAAAAGATGTCGATGATCCATATTCTGTTGAATTAGATCGGGCAATTATCCTGATTGAAGCAAAAAGGGAAAAAGATTTGAATGCGGTCATCAAGGTTTTTGAGCAAGACCCGGAAGTTAGGTTGCTGAACGGACGATGGGGTCCGTATATCTCATTTAAGAAAAATAATTACAAGATTCCGAAGAGTACCGATGCAGCTGCACTTACATTTGAGGATTGTATGAAGCTGATTGAAAAACAACCCGCACCAAAGAAATCGAGGAAAAAATAATATTTAAGGGGCAATCCAAATAAATGGTTGCCCATTTTAATTAAAAACGTATTTTCATCTCCTGATAAAAAACCACTGATGGACTTGCTACATTACTTCGATCCTGTTGATTTTGAAAAGATTGAATATTTTGAATGGGCTAATAAAAAACATGCTTTAGGAACACTCCTGCAAAAAAATCAGGAAAAACTAAAGCCTGAGAAGGCAGATTTGATTATTATCGGAGTAGGTGAAGATCGAAATTCAGTAGTTCCGGGCGCCGGGAAAGCCCCCGATGAGATCCGTAAACATTTATATAACCTCAACCGGATTGGCCCGCGCTATAAAGTTTTAGATCTGGGCAACCTGAAAATTGGTCATACTGCCAATGACTCATACTTTGCGCTACGCGACATTTGTGAATATTTCCTCGAAAATAATCAAACTTTAATTGTTCTTGGTGGAAGTCAGGATCTAACGTTTGGCTTAACCAAAGCATTCGACGGACGATTATTTAACATGGTTACTGTCGATCCGAAATTGGATTTCAGGAAAGGAATAAAAAGCTTTAATTCTGAAAATTACCTGAACCTGATTATTGAAAAGCAGAAGAACCTCTATTCATATACTGCACTCGCTTACCAAAACTATTTTATTGACGCAACAGATATTGACCAGTTTAACAACTACCATTGGGATGTCAAACGATTAGGTCAGGTTCGGTATGATTTAACTTCGGTGGAACCTATTTTGCGCGATGCCAACATCTTCAGTTTTGACATGAATGCAGTTAGATTTATCGATGCACCGGGTCAGTCGATGGCTTCGCCCAATGGATTATACTCCGAAGAAGCCTGTCAGATAGCCCGATATGCCGGAACAAGTGATCATTTGAATATTGCCGGCTTCTTCAACCTGATTCCGGATAAAGATAAAACATCGAATTCGACCAACCTGATGGCACAAATCGTGTGGCATTTTATGGAAGGTCATTTTTACCGCAAGCCTGAAGATCCAACAGATGACTCAGAAGATTATAACCAATATATGGTTGATATGTCAAATATCAGTATGACACTGGTTTTTTTTCAAAGCAGGACATCTGGTCGCTGGTGGATGGAGATCTCAGATTTTGAAAATCGTAAAGGAGGAATCTATATTGTACCCTGCGATGAAGAGGATTACAAGAAAGCTTCGAATGGAGATATTCCCGACCGGTGGTGGAAAAACATACGTAAAATGCACAAAAGGCAAAATAAATAAGAAAAACCAACGTTCATTGATTTCAGAGTTTCACGCTTGTTTGGTACAGTAAACATTTTTTCATTATTTTACTGCTCGTTAATTAGGCGAAATCTAGTCGCAACAGCGTTTTTATGAAAAAAATAATTTGTTTTTTATTTTTATATATAATAATTAACTTAGCCGCAATTGCCCAACAAGATCCGCAGTTCACTTTTAACAAATTAACCTTGTTGACAGTCAACCCGGGGTATGCAGGGAATGACGGACAGATAACTGGTACGATGTTAAATCGTTACCAGTGGGATGGAGTACATGGAGCACCTAAAACATTGGTATTTAGTGCCGGAGCGGCAACTGAATTGTTTGGGGTAAATAGTGGTGTAGGTATTAATATTGTTAGTGACGAATTAGGTTTCCAACAAAATATTGCCGTCACATTTGATTATGCCTACCGGAAAAAAACCAGATTTGGGGATTTGGGAATAGGAACAAGTCTGGGATTTTACAATATGGCAATCAAAGCAGAATGGTTTATTCCAGAGAGTGACTATCACGATGCAGTAACTGATGACCAGGACATTCCTCCTTCAGAATCGAGTCAGCTGGCTTTTGATTTAGGTTTAGGAGTTTATTTGAGATCGAAGGATTATTTTTTCGGAGTTTCGGCGACACATATCAACCAGGCTTCGATTTTATTGGGAGAAACGGCACGTACATATTTGGCACGGCACTATTATCTGTCAGGAGGTTACAATATTACGCTTTCTGATCCGTTATTTGAATTGCAGCCTGCCATTTACATAAAAACTGACATGGCTGGCTATCAGGCTGATTTCAATATTGATCTGGTATATAATAAGCGGTTTTCAGGAGGTTTAAACTACCGAATCAACGATGCTGTAAGTATTCTGGTTGGTTTTGAAATGAATAATGGATTGAGAATGGGATATGCCTACGATATTATAACATCAGCATTAGCTGGTTACAGCGGTGGCTCTCACGAGCTTTTCCTCAGTTACAGTATCGATCTGGGCAAGAACAGAAATAAAAAATATAAAAGTATCAGGTACTTATAAAGAATTATTCAGAAGCAACATATAGCTGTACTATGAAAAAACATTTTTCTATTGGGTTAGTTATTTTGGCCGTTGTTACCCTCACAAGTTGCAACAAATCGGGCAATGGAGAACTAACAGGAGTAAAGGGAAGAGGAAAATGGTTTGAACCAACTCCTTATGGAATGCAATTTGTCCACCGGGGATCTTTCAATCTAGGACCTAACGATCAGGATGTTATTGCATCCAACACCCCATCAAAAACCGTTTCGGTCGATGCCTTTTGGATGGACGATACCGAGATCACAAACAACGAATACCGGCAGTTTATTAGTTGGGTCAGAGATTCAATTGCCCGGACATTATTGTCGGAGCAATTTCCTGAATTCATGGAATCAGAAGACCGTAAAGGTAATCCGATCGATCCACCTCGTATCAACTGGGATGAAAAGCTTGAATGGGATAACCCGGATTATACCGAAGCTCTGGAGGTAATGTATGTTCCTGAGAACGAACGGTTTTTCAAGAAAAAGGAAATTGACGCACGTAAACTTTTCTACGATTACCAGTGGATTGACCTGAAACAGGCTGCCAAGCGGGTAAATATGTATAACTATGCAACTCAAAGCTACAGTGGTACAGTGATTGACCCAAAAGGGGAAGAAAAAGCGACTGAAAACCGTTCTTCATTCATATTCAGTAATCAAGTTGATATTTATCCTGATACCTTATGTTGGATCAGAGATTTTACTTTCTCATACAACGAACCTTGGGCAACCCGTTATTTCTGGCATCCCGGATTTGATGATTATCCGGTTGTTGGATTAAGATGGGAACAGGCAAAAGCATTTTGCCACTGGCGAACCAAACTTCATAATGATTTCCTGACAAGCAAAAATGAAGCAACATTGCATGATTACCGCCTACCTACTGAGGTTGAATGGGAATATGCAGCACGTGGCGACCGCCAACTATCCATGTATCCGTGGGGAGGTTATTACACCCGTGAACAAGACGGTGTTTTTATGGCCAATTTCAAGCCACTTCGAGGTAACTATGTAGAAGATGGCGGAATGGCCACCATGAAAGTCGGAAGTTATGATCCGAATGATTTTGGACTCTACGACATGTCGGGTAACGTGGCAGAATGGACAAGTACTGCCTATGACGAGTCTGCCTATATGTACATCAACGATTTTAATCCGAACTTTGAATATAATGCAAAACCAGGTGATGCTCCCGCGATGAAACGCAAAGTTATCCGTGGAGGCTCATGGAAAGATATTTCTGCATTTCTTCAGGTTTCTACAAGAAGTTATGAATATCAGGATACAACAAAATCATATGTCGGCTTCCGTTGTGTTCGTTCTTCGTTTGGCAATGAATTTTAATTAATCAACTAATTTATTTTCTGATGAATATTGGCGAAATACTTAAGTCAAAGAGGTGGAAGGTTCTGATGGGTTATGTTTATGGATGGGGTGCTGCATTAGTACTTATCGGTGCATTGTTTAAACTCCAGCATTGGAATCACTCCGGAATCATGCTCACCATCGGGCTGTTGACAGAAGCATTTATCTTCTTTCTGTCGGCTTTTGAGCCACCGCTCGAACAGCCCGATTGGGCGAAAGTATATCCTGAATTGAATGAGGATTATGAACTGATGGAGCAAGTTGACGAGGTTAAATCCAATGTGAAAGGCAATTTTGATTCTATTCTGAACAATACCGGTATTACACCGGAACTACTCTCAAAACTTGGAAAGAGCCTTATCGACCTTTCGAATACAGCTTCAGGGATTAGTGAAATTTCGTCTGCAACGTTAGCTACTGATGTTTATGTACGCAATCTGAACTCGGCATCCGAATCAATGTATGCGTTTTCAGAAACCAATGTTCAGGCAAATACTATCCTTAACAAGTCTGTCGGAGAATTAACTGAAACATATAGTACTACCGCTCAAAGAATTTCAGAAACCGGTGAAGGAATGCTATTAAATCTTAATGATTCCAGTGTAAAATTCACCAAACAATTAGACGAATCGGGAGCAAAACTGGTTGATTCCTATCAAAAACTTTCAGGTTCAATTGAAAAAGGCTTCAAAGATCTGGATATGAATTCATCCAATTATGGAGAAAACCTTCACAAACTCAATAAAAATATTGAATCACTGAATGGTTCTTACGAAAAACAAATAAAAGGTACGAGTGAGCAAATTCAAGCCTCTACTAAGTTCTTCGAAGACCTCAATCAAATGAACCAGATTATTGCATCATCAGCACAAGAAATGAAGAAATACAAGGAAAACGCTGAAAAGTTGAACGATCACCTTGAATCTCTGAATTCGGTTTATGGGAATATGCTTGGTGCCATGAATTATAAGAAGAAGTAATTTAATAGAGCGAAGACTATGTCGAGTAA
>JBBQMW010000042.1:0-26084 GCA_038329265.1 Bacteroidales bacterium
TAGGTCGAAGTCCAGGTCAGGTTATTCCGGTTGGTGGCGTTGTTTTCGCGGTATCCATCGGAATGAATGTCGCTGTAAACCAGGGAATGACCTGAGTTTTTCGCGACGATAGCCAGTTTTCCGGTATATTTGATGGTTTGATACGAACCGATTGAAAGGTATTGAGCAAACTGATTGTGAACTGGTTTAACCGGGTTGAATAACAAAACACCGCCCAATCCGGAGCCATAAAATCCGGAAGATGGACCTTTCACGATTTCGATATTCGAAATTTGTTCCATGTCCAGGTCTTCGAGGGTGGTTTCACCAACTCCGTTTGTTAATGGAATGTTGCCGTAATAAGCTCTGATTTTGTTTGTTCCGTAAGGCGATCGGGTGCCGATGCCGCGAATTGTCAGCCGGTTGGTATTTATCGTACCGCTCTGCATCCATACGCCGGCAGTTTTATTGACCGAAGGGGCAAGGGTAAACGATGGTTCGCGGCTCAGTTGCAGATTATTGATCATACTCAACGATCCGGGAGTGTCGAGCAGTCGTTTTTCGGAATTAAAAGCTTTTACAATGACTTCCTGAAGGTTTACATTTTCAGGAATCAGGCGAATGTTGAAATTTGTTTTTCCGGAAGAAACCTGAAGTTTAGACGTGAAGTACCCTTTAGCTTTGAAAATTATCGGAGTGGGTAGTTTCGTTAGTTCGAGTTTATATGTTCCGCCAGAAAATTGATACTCTGTTGAATCTGCCTGTATTGTGAATGTTTGAATCGGAAATTCGGTTGCAGCATCCAGAACCTGTCCGGCGATTTTATTCTGGGAGTACATTGAATGTGAATTCAAAAGAAAAAATACAGAAAGTAAAAAAAAGATGAATCCGGGATTTTTGATTTTTTTCACAATCATATTATTTTTCATTCAGTTTCTTAATCCTTCAGCTTCTTGGGTTTACAGAGTTTATCTTCTTTTTTTGCTTTTCGCTCGCAGCGTTTGCACACGTATTTAGCATCGTCTTTTTCCTTGTAATCGTCGTTTTTACACTGCGCTTTTGACATATTCTATTTGTTATCCTGTTCGATGTGCTTTAAAACAACCATAACCGGATAATTGTTTTTTAAATATTCGGCAAGTTTTTCCGCAGCATACACCGAGCGATGTTGTCCGCCGGTGCACCCGAAACTAACACATAAATGCGAAAAACCTCTTGAAGAATATACTTCAACCGAATGCGAAACCAAACTAAAAACAGGTGCTAAAAAGCCAGCCATAGTTGACTTTTCTTCCAGAAATTTCTGAACCTCCGGATCTTTTCCGGTCAAATGTTTGTATTCCAGATATCGGCCGGGATTGTGGATGGCCCGGCAATCGAACACAAAACCGCCGCCATTTCCTGAGGGATCTTTCGGAATTCCCCTTTTGTAAGAAAAACTACTGATTCGCACAGTCAGCCTGTCATCCACCAGACTGATCGACTTTAGAAAATCGGATCCGGTAACTGCTTTTAATACTTTGAATAATTCGGGCAGTTTGACCTGAATCGTATTTTTGGCGAGTAACGTTTCCAGATTTTTCAGTGCAAACGGAATGCTTTTCAGGAAGTGTTCTTTCTTTTCGTAAAATCCGCGAAATCCATACGCACCCATGGCCTGCATGATCCGAATCAGAACGTATCCGCCAAATAATGCTTTGAATTTTTCGCGGTCGGTGTGTTTATAACGACTCAGTTCGTCCAGATAAAACTCCAGCAGTTCTTCACGCTCAGCCTCCGGAATGTTTGCTTTGGCATCGTATAAAAGCGAAGCTAAATCGTATTGCAGAGCTCCTTTTCGTCCACCCTGATAATCGATGAAATACACCTGACCATCCTTCATCATCACGTTTCTCGACTGAAAATCGCGGTATAAAAAGGCACTATTGTCGACCGCCAGCAGATAATCGCTAAATGCCTGAAAATCATCTTCCAGTGCCTGTTCATCGAACGGTATTTTGGCGAGTTTCAGGAAATAGTACTTGAAATAATTCAAGTCCCACATCATCGATTGTTTATCGAAAGCTTCGCGCGGATAGCACATGCTGTAATCGATGTCTTTTCCGGCCACCAGCTGTATTTTTGGAAGTTCGCGAAGAATCTGTTTGTAAACGTCAACGATTTTACCTGAAAACCCTTCTGCTTCGCGGGTTTTGGTCACGAAATCGAATAAAGTTACATTTCCTAAATCTTCCTGAAGGTATGTTCTTTGGTCGTAGCTAACGGCATAAATGACAGGAACCGGAATGCCCTTGTTTTTGAAATGAATTGAAAATTCGAGGAAGGCCTGATTTTCTTTAATGTCCTGATTGTATGCGCCGATTACCTGATTTCCGGTACTTTTCATCCGGACATATTCGCGGTATGATCCCGATCCGGGAAGCTGTTCGAAAAAGGTGACTTCTTCCTTGAAATGCGTTTCGAACAAGCTGATCAATTGATCTTTTATTTTTAGTTCCACTTAATTTCTTTATTTTGAAGTGAAAGTGAGCAGGTGAGTCAAAGTCACCTGCGCACTAATTACAAAATCCTTATTTTTTTTGGTTATTCAGTGCTTCTCTTATTTTTTTGAGCTGGTCTCTCGGATATTTTTCGTCCGGGTTCATGCTCAGGGCTTTGTTGTAGTTGAAACGGGCAATACTATAGCTTTCGAGCTGCATGGCCTGATCGGCCAGATCAACGATCTTCTGGTATTCCAGTTGATTCTGATCCTGCTTATTTTGTTCAATTAATTTCTGAATATCCTTCAGCTTTATTCGTGGATAATTTTCATCTTTTTTCATCGAAAGTGCCTTGTTGTAATAAAAACGGGCAATGGCAACGTCTTTATTATAGAATGCTTCGTCAGCTTTGGCAATCATATCCTTGTATTCCTGTTCTTCTTTCTCTGAAAGCAGCGAATTTGTCAATGCCAGAATTTCGTTGATCCGGTCTTTGGGGTATTTCTCCCATGATTTAATTTCGAGTGCTTTGAAATAATAGAATTTGGCAATTCCGTAGTTCTTTTGATTAAAGGCAGCATCGGCCTGCTTAATCGCTTGTTCATAGCCTGTAATATCGTTGTTCGAAAGCTGCGAATCAATTAGTTGATGGATGAGTTCGAGTTGCTTTTTTGGATACTCTTCTTGTGGCTTAATTTCAGTTGCTTTCAGGTAAAAGAAGCGTGCCACCGAATAGTCTTTAATGCCAAACGAATCGTCGGCTTTTTTAATAGCTTCGTCATAATTGGTAATCGTAGTATACGATTGTGCGCGGGCTTCAGTGACCTGAGCCGATTCTTCAGCGTTGTAAACAGGCTTGCTGACAGTCTGAATGGTTTCGGTCTTTGGCAATTCAAAAGCATAAGTTTCTACCGGTTTAGCCTCTCTTAAAAGTTTGTCGATCAAAGTTATTTGTGTTTTTGGATACGACTCTTCCGGCTTAATTAGCAGGGCTTGCTGGTATTGAAGTTTCGCGATGGTTAAGGATTTTTCGCGGAACGAATTATCAGCAACAGAAATGGACTGCGTGTACTTTTCGTCCAATTCGCGTTGCGACTGGGTCAAACGATCTTTGTTTCGCTGATCTATCAGAAGGTCAATTTCCTTAATTCGATCGACCGGAATTTTTTCGGCGGGTTTAAATGTTTTGGCAACTTCAAATTGCATTTTGGCCGTTGATAGTTGATCTTCTTTCAGTGCTTTTTCTCCTTTTTCAATGGCCTCCTTGTAGGCTTTATCTTGAGCCGTATTACTCAGGGCAGCCAGATTTGCATCAGCAATTTTCTGATTCACTTCTTTTAACCTGTTGGTCGGATAGGCCTCAATGGGTTTGATAACCAAAGCTTCGGTATAAGAAGTTTTAGCTAGCAGCCAATCGGAGGAAGTAAATGCCTGATCTCCATTTTTAATGGCGCTGGCATAACTTTCTTCTATTTTAGCCAGCTGCGCCAATATTGCCTTGATCTGTGTTTTCGGATATTCTTCTTCAGCTTTTACCTTCGAGGCATTCCGGTATTCGGTTAATGATTCGTTGAGTTTCAAATCAGCATAAAGTCCATCAGCGCGCATAATTATTTGTTGGTACTCCAAATCCTGTTTGGCAAGCAATCGCAACTTGTCATCGATATCCTTGATGAGCTTCCGGATAGGTGTACCCTGCGAAGGATTGATTTGAATGGCCTCTTCGTATTTTTGAATGGCCTGTTGATAGCGTGTATTCTGCTCATGATTTTTTGCCGATGCCATGGCTATCTCAAATAACTTATCCTTAGCTTTTTTGACAGAGTCTAGTTGTGCTTGTTGCTGTGCAAGAGCTTTTTCCATTTCAGCGCGTGACAAAAGATCATCAATTTTAGCGATCTGATCTTTTGGATATTTTTCATCAGGCAAAGCTACAAGCGCCGTGTTGTAATGCGAGCGGGCAATCATATATTGTTCCTCGGTAAACGATTTGTCACCGGCAGTAATGGCGCGGTTATACTGATCGCGATCAGCTTTCTCTTTTGCAAGCCTTGCTGCCTCGTCCTGTGCAGCGCGCTGGGCATCTTCAGCAAGCTTGGCAAGCATGGCATCAATCTGCGAAATCCGCATCGGTGGAACCGGTTCAAATGGTTTCAGGTTGTATGCTTTTTGGTAAGTATCCCGGGCTTCTTTCAATTTGTTTTGCCCGAACGATTGCTCAGCAGCAATTATTAGTTGGTTATACTGATTGTCTTTTTCACTATCTTTTTGCAGCAGAGCTAAAATCTCGTCAATTTTTGCAATCTGCTCTTTCGGGAATGTTTCAGTTGGTTTTAATCCCGAAGCCTTTTGGTATTTTTCCTTTGATCTCAAATATTCCTTGTTCTTGAAATCGTTGCCGGCATCAGCAATGATCGTTTTATACTGATCCTCCATGCTTTTCAGGCGGTTATTTTCTGCTTCGATATCAGCTTTCTTCTGATCGATTTCCTTTAATTTCCGGAGGGCATACGCATCATTCTTTTTATATTTCAAGGCTTCGTTATACGAAGTAATTGCATTGTCAAACTGATTGGTATTAAATGCATTGTCAGCTTGCGATATCGCTGTTTTGTATTGCTGCTCGTTTTGCTCTGCCAACAGCTTTTCAATCAAAGCAAGCTGATCGACCGGATATTTCTCGTCTGATTTGATGAGTAAAGCTTCGTTGTAGACCAATCGGGCCGAGCTGTATTCTTTATTGCTGAAATTTTTGTCAGCCCGCTGAATTGCATCCTGGTAGGCGGCGAGGGTTGCTTTCAGGTCTGCATCTTTACTGGCCTGAGCGGCCAACAATGCATTAATTTCAGCAATTCGTTTTGGTGGAATTTGCTCCGATGGAATCAGATTATAGGCCCGCATAAAAGCATCTTTTGCAGGAGTGAGTTCACTCTTTTTCAGCAAAGCTTCTCCTTCGCCCAAAGCCTGATTAAAATCAGCGAGAGTCTTAGCCTCAGCTTCTTTTTGAGCCAACATCTCATCAATTTTTGTTATCTGGCGTTTTGGATAATCTGAATCAGGCAGGTATTGCAACGATTCCTGATATTTCTCTTTTGCTTCCTGATATTTCTTATCGGTGAGCTGACGGTTTGCTTCTGTTATGGCTTTATTGTAAGCCTGGGTCATTCGGGCTAATTCACCAATTTTTGCTTCGGTCTTTCCAAGTTTTTCTTTTGCAGTCGCATCATTTGGTTTAATAGTCAATGCTGCCTGATAACCTGTTCGTGCATTTTCGAACTCATTGCCGATGAATGCCTTATCAGCGTCAGCCATGGTTTTGCTGTATTCCACACCAATTTTTTCATTCTGCAAGCGTTGGTTTTCCTGCTCTTTGCGTAGATTTTCCGCCAGCAATTGGTCAATGTTCCGGATCTGATCTTTCGGATAAGCATCTTCGGGTTTCATTTCAATTGCATTTCGATACTCTGTCAGCGCATTGGGGTAATCTTTCCGCTCAAATAATTTATCGGCCTGAGCCAAAACTGCCCGATATTCTTTTTCTTTATTGGCTTTTTCTTTTTCTAATCCGGCCAGAATATTCTCTATTTCCCTAATTTTCTTTTTCGGATAAGCTTCTGAAGCCCTGAGGTTGGCTGCTTCCTGGTATTTATTTAATGATTCGGTATAGTTTGCTGTCGTAAATAGCTGATCAGCAGTTTTTACTACTTCGTTGTACTTGTTTTCGTCGGCTAATGCCTGATCTTCTTGTTTCTTCTTTTCACCAATCAGATTAGTGATCTCAGCCACTCTTCCAGAAGCGACGGCATCGTTGGGTATTTGAGTCAAAGCTTCGTTATACGTTGCCAGCGAACTACTATAATCTTGTGCATTAAACGATTTGTCAGCCTTTTTCATCAGCGACTGATAGGTCTCTATTTTTTTGATCTGATCTTTTGGATAGGCTTCGGCTTTCTTCATCGAAAGTGCCCGGTTATAAGCTGTCAGGGCAACATCTGGTTGGTTATTCTTAAGCGACTGGTCGGCCTGTAAAATCAGATCGTCATATTCTTTTTTGGAAACCTGAAGTTTTTTCAGGTTTTGAAGTTCATTAATCTTGCTTTGAACGACCGCGTTTTTAGGTTTTAATTGAAGTGCCTGCTCATAAAGGTTCAACGATTCATCGATATTGGAGTCAGTGTATGCTTTTTCGGCCTTAACAGTCAACGCATTGAAGCTGATTTCATTGGATTCTGTTTTTGCGATTTCAGCAAGTTTACTGGTAGGATAGGCTTCACTTCCTTTTATTTTCAAGGCTTCCTGATACTGCATTTTTGCACCCTGAAAGTCGTTGCTTGCCATGGCCTGATCGGCCAGTTGAATGGCTTGCAGGTATTTTTTATCGGTTTCAATGCCAACGATTGCCAGCTCCATTTCTGTAATCTTATCCTGGGCTAATTTACTGTCGGGTTTAAGTTCAAGCGCTTTTTTATACGAAGCCAAAGCCTGTAAATAGTCTTTTTGCTGGGTGAGATTTGCAGCAGTTTGTATGTTTTTCGTGTAATCTTTCTCAATCTGATCGAGTTTAGTCTGTTGTGTTTTTTCCTGATTGATAAGATTGATCTGATTAGTTGGATATTGATCTTCAGGAATTATTTGATTGGCCTGTTTGTAGGTTGCAATAGCCTGATCGTAATTCTTCGCTGTGTAACTCTTGTCAGCCTGTGCGATCAGGTCTTTGTATTGTTTTTGCTTATCAAGCAGGGCAAGCAACTGATCAATTTCGTTAATTCTACCATTGGCAAAAACGTCGCCGGGTTTGTATTGTAAGGCCTCTTCATAATCGGGGCGGGCTTCACGGTAGCTTTTCTGATCAAAAAATCCATTGGCGCGAGTAATTGCAGCTTTGTATTTTTGTTCGAGATCGGCTTTTTGTTTTTCGGTAATTTCGAGTGCCTTAACCAGATCCTGAAGTTCAGCTACCCGATCATTTGGATAGGCTTTGTCCGGAAATAATTTCCGTGCTTCCAGGTATTTCATTAAAGCCATTTGGTATTCGCCTCGCTGATAATGCGTATCAGCCTCCTTAATAAGTTGGTCAAAACTTTTCTGTTTGGCAGCTAAATCCTGTGAATTTTCTTTTGAGATTGATTCTGATTCTTTTTGAACCTGATTGGCCTGTGTTTTTGCATTTTCTATTTGCTCAACAAATTCAAAATCAGAAATGTAACTTTCCTTTTCAAAATTGTCGATGTCTTTTCCGTAAAAAATTCTGCCAGATGGTTTTTGGGAGAAACTTTTGTCGATTCCTTCAAATTCTTTCAGGAGCTGAACTACCATTGGGAATGGTGGAAAATCACTGTCACGTTCCCACACTTCCTGAGGTATTTCAGTAGAAACAATGATGATTTTATCGAAATGCCCGGGATATTGGAACTTTAAACTAAACACATTGAAAAACTCAAGCTCGAAACGAAATCTGCCATTCTTTGGAATCTCGATTCGCGATGTTTCCTTTCCGTTTTTAGTCACTTCAATAAATCCGGTTCCGGTCTCTCCGGATTCAGGTACTATTTTGCCGGTGATAATGAAATATTTTTTGCTCTGAGCTTGCGTTGAGAGTTGTAAAAAGAACATCAAAATCAGAAAAAACCATATTCCTATCCGCCCTATCTTGTGCATATATGTTTAGTTTCGATAATGTATTAAACGTAAAGACCCAATTTTTATTGAATAACTTGTAAAAATAACCAAATCAACGAAAGGTTGTGTATTTGAGTCAATGTTTATTCAAAAAGGAAATTCGCAAAAATCGGTGAATGAACAAATTAGTCAGGAAAGACCAAATAACCAGCAGAACATGGGGTGTTTTAGAAACAAAGCATTCTATGAAACAGACTCTTTCAAAAGATGCTATAACTATTTATTTTGGATTTATTTTCCTGTACCCGAATGGATTGAGTCTGTTGAGCACTTCCCTTGTCAACATATTCCTGATCAAAAATAGTCGATACCCTTGTGAAGTTGTTATTGCTGGGCGAATACTTAATTTGTTGGATCAAATTTCCGGTATAAATATTTTCTGCATCCTGATTGTCCTTAAAAAGTCTGACTTCCATTAAAAAATAGGGGAAGTTAATTGGTTGCATTTTCATTTCCTCCGAAATCTCCGTATTCACGTTTATTGTTTTTGAAAGAAATCCTTTTTGAACAAATGCTATTTGATAATCAGAGTTGTAGTCAAGTTCGAGGCGAAAACGGCCATGCTCGGGGATCTCTGTTACGATGGCCGCTTTATTGTTTTTGATAATATGAATCGTACCATTTTCAATAAAATCAGAATTGGAAATCACTTTTCCTTTAATGATAAAATATTTGTGGCTTTGAGCTTGTGTGGAAAGATGTAGAGCTAGGCACAGAAAGAATACCAGGATATTCTTATAATGTTGTTTTTTCTTCATCAACTTTTAAAGTTTATTCAATTTACCAATGATTTCTAGGGTCACAATACGGTTGAAACCATACTATATTCCGAAAAATGGGAAAAGGTAACCCCTGAGAATAAAAATTACCGCATTTTATTATTTTCTTTATGCTTCCGACATCGGTTTTCCGGAGTCAGAAATTAGATAAAAGCAATAGTAAATGAATACAAAGGAAGGATTAAAAAGAGAAATTGGGACCTGGGGTTTAAGTGCAAATATCATTAACCTGATTGTAGGTGCAGGTATTTTTGTTATCCCCGCTATTGTTGCCGAAGGACTTGGTGCAGCCAGCATTTTGGCCTATTTATTTTGTGGTTTTTTGATTATGCTGATCATGCTATGTTTTGCCGAAGTTGGTAGTAAATTAACACAATCGGGCGGGGCATATTCATTCATCGAAGTCGCTTTTGGAAAATATTTCGGGTTTTTGACGGTCAATTTTTTTATACTCGGGGCAACAATCATGGCCGATGCAGCAGTAGCTAATGCACTGGTCGGCACATTGGCCTATTTTATGCCTGTTTTCAGAAATGAATTTGTACGAATTAGCTTTCTTGTTTTAATCTTTTCAGGATTAGCTTATGTAAACATTCGGGGAGTGAAACAGGGAATTACATTGGTCATTGTTGCAACAATCGTCAAATTGAGTCCTTTATTGCTTTTGGTTATTATTGGTATGACTCAAATCTCAATTGGAAATCTGGTTTGGGATACGTTGCCTTCAGTCAATGATTTTGGAAAAATATCACTCATACTTTTTTTTGCCTTTCAGGGTGCTGAAAGTGGACTGAATACTGGTGGAGAGGTTATTAATCCACAAAAGACCATACCGAGAGGAATCCTGATCAGTATTATTTTTGTGATTCTGTTGTATGTACTGATTCAATTGGTGGCTCAGGGAGTTTTAGGCGCATCGCTGGCGGGTTTCAAAGATGCTCCGCTGGCTGAGGTCGCCAAACACATGATGGGGCCATTTGGTGTGACTTTAATATTGGCAGGAGCTGCTATTTCCATGTTTGGGTTTTTAAGTGGCGATGTTTTAAATATGCCTCGTGTAATATATAGTGCTGCCCGCGACAAGGTGATTCTACCATTAAGTTTGGCAAATATTCACAGTAAATACGCAACCCCGTATTATTCCATCATTTTGTATGCGGTAATGGGATGTTTTTTTTCGGTCACAGGCGAATTTAAAACACTGGCAATTCTTTCGAGCGCATCGGTTTTGCTCATCTATTTTGGGGTTGCCATGGCATTTATAAAATTAAGGCTGAATAAAACACTTTATCCCGGTTCATTCAAAGTTTGGGGTGGTTATGCAGTACCAGTCATTTCAATCCTGATTATACTTTGGGTGTTGTCGAATCTGACCACCAATGAAATAATTGGCATTTTGAGTTTTGTCGGGATTTTAAGTGCAGTTTACCTGCTTATAAAACTACTAAAAAAGAAAAGGGAGCTTGCTTAAATTCAGGATAGGTTTTAGAAACTATCAATGACATTTTCCTAATTACTGAGCTATTTCGTGGCTCAAACAATGCAAAGTTCCCAATCCCCAAACCAGATCTACCGAATTAATACCAATTACTTCACGTTCAGGAAATAAATCGGTCAATATCCCCAATGCTTTGTAGTCGTTTTTGTCGTTAAATGTTGGCATGATTATACAGCCATTAGTCATCAGGAAATTGACATAGCTGGCAGGTAAACGAAGGTCTTCAAAGTCGAGACGGCAAGGCATTGGCATCGTAACTACATTTAGGTTTTCACCATTTTCGAGTCGGGCATTCCGGAGTATTTCCAGATTAGCATCCAGTTTGTGATGGTTTGGGTCGCTTGTATTTGGTTCCTGAACTGCAACCACCGTGTTCCGGTTCACAAAGCGGCAAATATCGTCGACATGTCCATGCGTATCGTCGCCCTCAATGCCTTCACCCAACCAGATGGTGTTAGTCACGCCCAGATATTCGCGGAACACATTTTCGTAATCTTCTTTCCTGAATCCTTTATTCCGAACTTGCTGAAACGGATCCATCAGACATTCTTCGGTGGTTATCAGCGTTCCACACCCATTCACATCTATCGATCCGCCTTCGAGCACAATCAGATTATTTTGATACATGGCCTGAACCAAAGGAATATCAAGATGTTGAGCAACTGCAGCCGGAATTCCCTGATCTTTGCGGTGATTTTTATATTTAGCCCATCCGGTGAATCCGAATTGAATGGCTTCGCGGCCACCATCGGCAGTTTTTACGATTGCAGGTCCCGAATCGCGCATCCAGTTGCGGTTGGTATCTTTGATGATGTAACTTACAGCCGATTGATCGACATGAGCCTGTTCGAGCATTCCGGCTACTTTTTCGCGCAGTTCATCTGATTTAACCACCAGAATTACCGGTTCGTAAGAAGTCACTTTTTTGATCATCTCCACAAAAGCCCATTTAATCGCATGGTATTTCCCCGGCCAGTCGCGGCCTTCAGAAGGAAAAGATAAAAGTGTTGCCTGATGTTTTTCCCACTCTGCAGGGAATCGACGGGATATTGTTTTCATGTTTTAGAGTTTGGCTATTTGAGTGGTCTGACTGAATTCGTTGATGGTTTTCAGGTCGAACTCAAAATAATCGAGTTTTTTATTCATAACCAATTCTGTTTTAATGGAGTAATCGGAAATCAGGCTATTTGCAATGTCGTAATTTAACTGTCCTTTCCCGATGCCTTTTCCAATAAACGAATTGTCCATCATTACCGGGTCCATTTTGTATTCCTGACTGATCTCGAATTGAGCCATACCGTTATTGATGCGAAGTAATTTATAGGTGGTTGATATTACCGTTTGAATTTCAGAGCCTTCCATAGGTAATGAAGCAGGGCGATCCATCGAAAATTGATCGCCGATTTTGAGCAGTTTCTCCGGAAATTTAAATTGGTCGAAGGTATTCCTGACGATTTCCAGAAGCTGTGTTTGTTGGTCGAAATTGAGAGTACCTGATACGGTATTGAAAGTGGGTAATTGATCGTTTATAATTTCGCCAAATATCAGAGTGCCTTCAGGAATTTCGTTCTGCCCGTCGAGGCTGATTGTTTTATTGTACTTTATGCTTATCGGAAATTTTCCGTCTTTAAGTCTTTCACCTGTTAACATTTCGGTGTCGGTCTTGGTTTTCACCTTCGAGATTGTTGGGTTTTTGATGTTCATTCTCTTCAGCTCTTTCATGGCGATTTCCTGACCCGAATAGGTAATTACCGTTTCAGTTCCACGGATTGTGGAAACCAAATATTTAGTTTCGGGCTGAAACTGAACTCTCAGGTTTAGTCCCTCAGGCTTTGGGGTGGGTATGCTGCACGAAAATTGAATCAAAAGCAGCAAAATTGGGATTATCTTCCTCATCTCTTTAGTCATAATTAGCAGTCGCGCCCGACTGCCGATAAATTTAAATTCTATTTTGTTGTTGGGTTTTCAAGTCCAAACAAATCAGACGGTTTGATGCTAAAAGTTTCGTGGAAGAATACAATCAGCAGCACAACAAAAACAATAAATCCAAGCAGAATGATTAGTTGGAGTCCGGATATTTTTTGGATGGGTTGGCGGTCTTTCAATTCACAAATTTCGCCGGGACAGTATTGCGCTTTCTCTTTGTAGAACAGCGAATAGAACTTACACCCAAGGCAAATGCCAAATGCTGATTCGAAGAACAGGAAAATAAGGCAAATGAGACAGATGATTCCTGATATCGGGCTGTACGAATTGACAACAACCATCAGGATAAACATGGTAGCCGACATAATCACCCCAATGATCCAGGCAAATTTTTTCTGTACGGCTCCAACATATTCCGGAGTCTGATTTTTTACAATTAGTCGCCCCAATATTAAGGTAGGAGCATATTGGGGGTTGATGAAAACACGGATCATGAAGTCAGCTAAAAATCCGGTAATCACATATTTAATCAGGGGGAAATAACCCTTGAAAATGATTGCCATGAGCGAGGTATATGTAAAAAGAAACAAGATGCCTGCAGCAGCCCTGATTTCACGTTCGTTCATAACCGGAATGCTGTAGCCGGGAACCTCTTCGCCAAATTTGATGGTTTTGTTCATCGATTGATTTTTAGAATATTGTCTTTTTGCCTGAACTGTTTTATTATTCTTCTTCCGATTTTACATTGAAAGGAATTACATTGCATTCATATTCCAAATTTGTAAAATCTTCCTTACTTAGCCATTTCTCAGAAGTGGTCATCGAGTAAAGACCGTTTCCTTTGGGCTGTAAATCCCAAATTATCGCTTCGGCTTCCGGAAATGGGGTGTCACTTTCCAGTTGTTCTTTAAATAACCTGTTTATTAAATTACTTTCCGAAAGACTTATTCTCAGTGCCTTTAGAGCTAATTCTTTTGTAATTTCAGTACCTTCATTCGGTACTTCCCTTATTTCGAATTCTACGATATTCGCCTTCGTATTTGGAAACTTACCATTGTAGGCCTTGAAAAGCAATTGATTGATGCTGAATAAGGTTTTGTGAATAGATATATCCGAGTAGTTCTCTGAAACCTTTTCCCGAAGCATTTCATGCGAAAGATTGTGTATTTGTCCCTCTGCCAGAACTTCTGAAAGCTTGTAGTCAAGAACAATTGCTGCAGCATCAGTTGGCTCAAAGTCTGCAATTGCCATGAACAGATAATCTTTTAATTCATTCGGATTTAATTTTCCGGCATCATCGTAATCGAATCTTTTCAACAGCTCTGTGAAGTCAGTATTACTCCATGCACCCTGAAGTTCGTCGATTGTTTTTACAGAGTTTATTTTTACGTTGAATTTCATATACATATTTATTTTAGTCTTTCTTTCCAAAATGTTTTTGCTGTAGCACAAACCTTATTATTACTTTTAGTTTTGATGGTATGGATGAACGAATTGTCATTAGTATCCTTCTCAGTATATGAAATCATTGTGTCACCATATTGAGCCTCAGCAATAAATCGTCCATCAATAGCGTGTAAATAGAAATTATCCGAAATATCTTCAGATATAGATTCCATTAACCATTGCAAATATCTGATATTATTTACGTGCTGATTTGTATCTACATCAAACCGACCAATGATAAATTCTTTTATATTTTCTGAAAATTCAATTGATTCAATCTTTTTAGTAATATCATGATTTATTGATTCTTCATTATAAAACGACCATTTATCTTTAATTGAATCAAGAATCTGAATAGGTCTTCTCCTTTTTATATCAAAGAAAACCCATAGACCTTTGGCTTTTCCAATGATATTGCCTTGTTCATTGTAAATTATATTTTCCCTAATCCCTTTTACGCTTGAATAACTTGATAACCAAGTTCTGATTGTAATCTTTTCTTTATATCGCGGATAGTGATACATGTTCATAAATCCGGAAATTAGTACCCATCCAATATTTTGTTTTTCAAGATGATATAAACTGTGATTGATTGAATAGCAATGATCTGCAGCGGTTTCTTCAAGTAAAGTTAAGATTGTAGACGATGAAGCCTCTCCGAATTTATTCATTTCGAAATATCTTAACTCAAATTGTTTGTCAAAGTAGTTTTCCAATTGCAGGTTATTTTAGATGTTGTTTAGCTTTAATCGATAAACCTCTTCGTAATATCTCCATAGGCATCAATTCTCCGGTCGCGGAGAAAAGGCCAGTTTCGGCGAACATCTTCCATCAGGGTGTGGTCGATTTCGGCCATAATGATTTCTTCCTTGTCGTGTGAGGCTTCGGCCAATATCTCGCCTTGTGGACCAGCGATAAACGAAGCTCCCCAGAATTCGATTCCGGCCGATGATTCAACCGGTTTTTCGAACCCAACCCGGTTACAGGCTGCCACAAATATTCCGTTGGCCACTGCATGTCCACGCTGAACAGTGCGCCAGGCATCGTGTTGTTTTTCTCCGTATTGCGCTTTTTCAGAAGGATGCCAGCCAATAGCGGTAGGGTAGAAGAGTACCTCTGCGCCTTGCAAAGCTGTAATCCTGGCTCCTTCAGGATACCATTGATCCCAGCAAATCAGAGTGCCGATTTTGCCAACCTTGGTGTCGAATGCTTTGAATCCAATATCTCCCGGAGTAAAGTAGAATTTTTCGTAGTAACTCGGATCGTCAGGGATGTGCATTTTGCGGTACAAACCCGCTTCCGAACCATTGGCGTCGATAATGTACGCAGAGTTGTGGTACAAGCCTGATGCGCGTCGTTCAAAGAATGGAACAATCAATACGACACCCAATTCGGCAGCCAACGTGCTGAATGCTTTGTAAGAGTCGTTGTGCAGCGGTTCAGCCAAATCGAAATAATCGTGGTTTTCGCTTTGGCAGAAATAGAACGAACTGTATAATTCAGGTAAACAAATCACATGGGCTCCCTGCCTGGCGGCTTTCCGTATCCATTCCAGACACTTTTTCAGGTTTACTTCCGGAGTTGCATCCAGCGAAATCTGAGTCAATGCGATGTTGTAGTTCTTGTTCTTCATGATTTTTATTTGATTTTGACACGCAAAAATAGTTAAATGATTGAATCTGTAGAGACAGTGCATGCCTTGTCTCTACAGCATGCCTTGTCTTTACACTTTCTTAAAATATTCTTTGCTGGCATTGCAGATCGGGCATTTGTAATCTTCGGGCAGGTCTTCGAACGGGGTTCCGGGCGGAATGCCCATCGATGGGTCGCCTTCTTCAGGATTGTAGGTAAATCCGCAGATCACACAAACATAGTTTTCTCCGTCAAAAATGTGTTCATGTTCCGGCTCCTGATCTTTTGCTTCATCGAATTTAGCAGTGGATTCTGCATCGAGCAAGGATTTTTCGATGTAGGTAGGCGAATTTTTAGGTGAATACATTTTGTATTTATCGCGGTAATGCTGGTAGGTTAAGGGTTCTTCATCCGAGATGACTTCAGCATCAGCTACTTCGCCAATAATTAGGTAATGCGATCCCAAGTCGATTGAATGAACTACCCTGCAATCGAACCAAGCGACCGAACTGTCGAGCACAATGGGAGCTCCTGTTTTTGCAGTCATGATATTGATTCCGTTGAATTTGTCGATGTCGTTGGACGACATAAATCCAAAGTCACCGATGATTTTCATGTTCACTTCTTTCTTCAGGACAGAAATGGAAAATATGCCGGAATCAAGAATAACCTGTGTGGTTTGATTATTTTTGTGGCATGAAATGGCCAGTTGTTCGGGATCGGATGTGACCTGAAATGCAGTATTGGCAATGTATCCGGCTTTTTTATCCTGAAATTTGGAAGCAATAAGATACAATCCGTACGATAATTTATGAAAGGCTTTTAGTTGCATAATCTGATGGAATTAGATATGAATATATGAGTGACCAAATTTAGCCCATTGTTTTATTGTAAATGTGTTTTAAATAAATAATATTCATGAAATATTCCGAAAGAATATCAACAATTTTTTTTTATGCAAATTTTCTTCTATTATTACATAACCAAAAATTAATTTGCCATGAAAACTATTTTTCTTTTACTTCAATAGCCGTTGCCCTTTCTATGTCATTGTCATCATGTAACGATGAAGATAGTCCTGAAATCCTTACCAAATCAAAGTTGTCGGGCTATGTTCAGAAAGGTCCGTTTCTGAATGGAACCTCGGTTTCTGCTTCGGAATTGAGACTTGATCTTTCTCAAACCGGGAAAGTATTTATGGCACAGATAAAAGATAATCAGGGAACTTTTGAGCTTTCCAACATTGAATTAACATCGCCTTATGTTGATCTGAAGGCTGAGGGTTTTTACTTCAATGAGGTTAATGGCGAAACGTCCAAATCACAGATTACACTTTTTGCTTTGGCTGATGTATCAAACACCAGTACGTTAAATGTGAATGTTTTATCAACTCTGGAAAAGGCTAGGGTAGAAAAACTTGTTTCTGGTGGACTTTCGTTTACAGAAGCGAAGAAAAAAGCCTTGGATGAAATTCTTTCTATCTTCAGTTTGAGCAAAACTGACATGAAAAGCTCTGAATCACTTGATATTAATAAAAGTGGTGATGACAATGCTATTTTACTGGCCATTTCAACTGTTTTGCAGGGTTTCAGATCAGAAGCAGAGCTTTCAGAACTGTTGGCAAATCTGAGCGCCGATATCAGTACAGACGGAAAATTGGATAGCGAAACATTAGGAACATCTTTAATCAGTCATGCCAAATACCTGAATCCAGCTTAAATCAGGGAGAATCTGGAGAAAAGATACAGCGACATCGGTGCAACAGCTCAAATACCGGATTTCGAGAAATATATTACTCAATTCGTTGAAAATACCTCATACAAAGCGGTCAGTTTAATTTTCTATCCTGAAATGGTGGATGGAAAATTGAATGTTTTAAATGTGAAAAATTCGACTTTTGCTCCGGGAATGGAAGTTGGTTATAATTTTTCTTCTATTGCACCTCTCGGGATAAGTTTAAAAATTAGATTTGAATATATTGAAGGTGGAAATCCTTTCTATGTAAATACAGGTACATGGGCTTATCAATGGGGGAGCGGTAGCAATTTGAAAATTAGCAGTTATGACAATAGTTCAAATTCGCAAACTTTTTATGTGTTTGAAAGCGGAAAACCAAGTAACTTAACAATCTTTTTTATGACGGGCGAGAATTTGAAAATCCGGATCAGCTATTTCGAAAACAGTGAGGTTGCCAACCGAACACGGATTATTACCGTAAACTAATTTTTCTCTGCCATTAATTGTCGGGCTTCCTGCTTTAGAATATCAGGTAAATGAATATGACGGCGACTCAGGCTGGTGAGCCATTTTCCAATTTCCGGGGTTTGCAGGGTGTACAACACTTCGCGCAAATCATCGATGTTTTTACTTGTAAAATCTTCTTCGCGCATGTTACGAAGTTCATCCAGTTCTTCATCTTCAAAATAATCGATTTGTTCTTCATCAAAAAGTGAAGCGTCGAATTCGCAGATTTCGTGCGCCCCGCAGCAATCCGAAGCTACCTGTCGGGGTTCTTCTTCCCGGATAATATCAGGTTCAGATTCTCTTTTCGACCGCTTCATAAAAACGATCGTCACAACGAATAAGATGATTAAACCAAGAATGTAATACATAGTGGCAAAGGTATTATTTGATTCCTGAAGATAGGCGCAATTAAGTGGATCAAAAATAAATAACCCTGTTATACCGCATATTGTTGAGTGGGATATTCTTCTATATTTGATTTTCGGGATTTACCCGTTTAATTTGTAAAATCAGAATTGTATAAGTTGACTTTAAATCATTGAATATGAAATATATAATCTTGTTTACCTTGACTCTTTTTGTGTATGCAAAATCGGAAGCTCAATTCAATAAATATTTTGAGGAAAAGACTTTGCGGCTCGATTATTTTCATTGTGGAAATGCTGAAAGTGAGCAGTTTTTCTTCGATGAACTCATTCAGGAACCTTATTGGGCAGGATCAAAGACCAACCTGATTGATGCAAAGGCAAATGGTAGTCAATTGGTTGAGGTGCGTCTGCCGGATTCCAATGAACTGATTTATTCGCGTGGGTTCGGAACTTTGTTTGGCGAATGGCAATCTACTCCGGAAGCAAAAATAACTTCATTGTGCTATCCAGAAGCGCTTGTTATTCCATTTCCCCGAGAGAAAGTGGTTGTTTCGATCTTGAGCCGGAATAAAAAAGGCATTCATGAGAAAAAATTTGAATATACGGTTGATCCGAAAAGCTATTTCATAAAAAATGAGAAGGAGAAACTTCCGGTTTTTGATGTGGTTCATTCGGGCGACCCGGCTGTAAAGGTTGATATTGTTCTACTCTCGGAAGGATATACCGAGAATCAGGAAAAAATATTCATGGAAGATTGCCGAAAATTTGCAGAAGAATTTTTTATGTATTCGCCCTATTCGGAGAACAAGGATAAATTTAATATACGTGGAGTTTGGTCTCCGTCAAATGATGCAGGTCCAGATGTTCCGGGCCAGAATATCTGGAACAAAACTCGCTTGCAGGGTTCATATTATACCTTCGATTCGGAACGTTATCTGATGGTTAAAGACTTTCAGGGAATTCGCGATGTGGCCGGAAATGCACCTTACGATTTCATCTACATTCTGGCAAATACCGAAAAGTATGGCGGTGGTGCAGTCTATAATTTCTACGGAATAAGCGCAGCCCATCATGTCGATGAAACAGCTAAGATTTATATCCATGAGTTTGGCCATTTGTTTGCCGGCTTAGGCGACGAATATATTGGTGGTGTGGAATATTCGGAGTTCTATCCGACAGATGTGGAACCCTGGGAACCAAATCTGACCACGCTGGTTAATTTTGACCAGAAATGGAAAAGTATGATGCCTGAAGGCGCTGAAATTCCAACACCTTCAAATGTTCGAAATGCAGAGAAACTTGGAGTTTATGAAGGTGGTGGCTACGTTTCGAAAGGTGTTTATCGTCCGTGGATCAATTGTCTGATGAATAACCTGCATACCATCGATGTGTTTTGTCCGGTTTGCAGTAAATCTATTCAGGAAGCGATTGATTTGCAATGCGAATAGCCTTTATTTTTATATTCCCAAAACCATAAATTTCCTGCCATAGGTTCTGCTTGTTAATTTGGTTATTCCAAATAATAGAACGCCATAACCAACATTCCCTGAAGCAGAATGGTTCCATCCAAAATTCCATAATAGTACCAACTTAGTTTTCTGAAGATTTTTATACGGAGAAACAGATATGTGCTCAGTGCTGAGATCCCAAAAGCGCCAATGATGAACCAGTCGTGCCTTATTTGATAGTGAAAGAATGATATCAGGAAGAACACCAGCAGCGACAGGTAGGAGAGAGATAAAGCTTTGTTTTCATTCAGAATTAGAGGTATTGTTTTTAGTCCGGTGCGTCGATCAGCTTCCATATCGCGGATATCAAAGGGAATCGCTATGGCGAAAATGAAAAAGAATCTTTCCGCAATCATCAACGCGGTATGAATACTGTCGAAATTTTCGGAAGATTGAATTACAGGCAGAAGTACCGTTGAAGTTGACCAAACGAATGAGATCAAAAGGATTTTCAGGAATGGAATTTTCCGAAATCCCAAACGGTCATTTTTGCTTCCGAATAACAGGATTGAATAGATTAAGGTTAGAAGTGCAAGTGGCGTAAACACGACAAGAGTTTCCCATTTTAAGAGAAAAACCGATCCGAAAAGTCCTGTGCCAGATGCGAATACCCAAAATAAAATTTCCTTTCGGATACCACTTTTCAATTGATTTGAAGTTTCCCGATTGACCAGAACTGACAACAAACGGTGGAGGTTATATTCGAACAGAACTGCAAAGAAAACAAAGAGCAGATAAGGTTGCCATTGAGGGTTCATTGCAAGCAGGATTTGTGTTTCCAGTGTTAAAAAAACTGCTGCTAGCGAAATAAAAATATTTGAATGAAAAAATATCTTATTTGGGTTCATTTAAAATACTCAGCGAGCTTGTCCAAACCTATTTTGGCAACTTCCAAATCCTGTTCGCCACTTCCGCCTGAAAATACTGCGAGTATATACCCGGAATTTACTTTTCGAATCAGTCCACCTTTATAGCCAAGTTCTCCGGAATAGATTTCGCGGACGCCACTTCCGCTGTCCAGGTGAGTATCTGCCATTTCAGCCGCTTTGGTATACGCTATACCCAGCAAATTCGCTTTGTCGCTGGTTAAATGCCCAATCACTTTAATTTTCGAAATCCATGAACTACATACTTCCCCCGGAATATAAGCAACAACAGCGACCCCTTTTATCGAAATCTTCTGCGCAGCTTGTTCAATGAGCATTAAACTTTGATCGGCCTGTTTTACGAATGTTTTTTCAGCTCTTTTTGTAATTTTCAACTGAGCTTTTGTCTGGGCTTGATTCGTGTGACTGAACCCGGAAGCTAAAAGGAGAGAAAGGAGAAATAATAGTTTTTTCATGATTCAGAAGTTTAGTTTCGCATTATAAATTGCTATTCAAAGATAGTTTTTTAGCAGTAATCTGATTATAAAAGATATGCAATCGAATTAAACAGGAAAAGCTGGTTAAAACCAGCCTTTCCTTAAAATCTATGTGAATCGGGACTATTAAAACAATCCTTCGATTGATAAATAACGCTCGCCGGTATCGTAACCAAAGGTGAGTATTTTTGATCCGGCTGGGAATTCCGAAATTTTCTTGGCAACTGCAGCCAGAGATGCACCTGATGAAATACCCACAAACAATCCTTCTTCTTTGGCTGCACGGCGGGCATAATCGAAGGCTTCGTCTTTTGAAACCTGTACAGTTCCATCGATAGAATTGGTGTGCAAATTGACAGGGATGAAACCTGCACCAATTCCCTGGATAGGGTGAGGTCCGGGATTTCCACCGCTAATAACCGGCGATAATTCGGGCTCAACGGCAAATGATTTCAGGTTCGGAAATTTTTCTTTCAGTACTTCACTAACGCCGGTAATGTGTCCACCTGTTCCAACACCTGTGATCAGATAATCAAATCCTTCAGGAAAATCAGCTAGAATTTCCAGTGCTGTTTTTTGTTTATGGACTGCAATATTTGCTGCATTATCGAACTGCGATGGAATCCATCCATTAGGAGTTTCTGCAGCCAATTCATTTGCTTTGGCAATGGCGCCTTTCATACCAAGCTCGCGTGGAGTTAAAACCAGTTCGGCACCATAGGCAGTAAGAATTCGACGACGCTCAACACTCATCGATTCAGGCATCACCAAAATCAATTTGTATTTTTTCACTGCGGCAACCAATGCCAGACCGATTCCGGTATTTCCCGAAGTTGGTTCAATAATCACACTCTCAGAATTTAAAATGCCTTTCTGCTCAGCATCTTCAATCATCGAAAGGGCAATACGGTCTTTGATACTGCCACCCGGATTGGTTTTTTCCAGTTTAATGTACACTTCGTATCCGGCTGGATAAAGGTTGTTGATACGAACCAGTGGACTATTGCCAATGGTTTCCAAAATGCTGTTTACTTTCATCTTATTGTCATTTTTAGGGTTATAAACAAAAAAAAGCCTCCCGATGTTCGGAAGGCTTCGAAATATTATCTCTTTTTTTTGAATTTCAACGATTCATTGAAAACATACCTTCTCCTGACTGTTCTATACAGCAGCACATATACATGTTTGAGAAATTTGCTTTCATTGTTTAACTTTTGTGTGATGCAAGTATATGAAAAAAAATTAAATAAAATACATTTCGATATTTTATTTTAATTTTTATAGAATAACCACTTAACAATTTCTTTAAGGTTCACTTTTTTGCCATACATCAATATACCAGTCCGGTATATTTTTCCGGCCATCCAAATGGTCCCAAGTATGGTGGCAATAAGCAGAGTCATCGAAAGGACGATTTCCCAAACAGGCACTCCAAAAGGTATCCGGACCATCATGGTTACCGGCGATGTCAATGGAATCATGGATGCCCAGAAAGCCAGCGATCCTTCAGGATTTTTAGCTACGGCAAAAAGAATAATGATCGAAAAAATCAATGGCATGGTCACCGGAAGCATCAATTGCTGTGCATCTTCGTCGCTGTCGGAAGCCGAACCGATGGCGCCCATAAGCGAAGCATAAAGAATAAATCCACCAATAAAATAGAAGAACAGCGAAAAGATAATCAGTGGGATATTCAGATTTCCGATTAATTCAATGATTTCTATAGTCATGTTTTTTTCAATTGGTACAGCCGCACCCATTTGCCCCATTTGGTTGCCCATAATACTTTGTGCCTGAGCAACAGTTTCTGTTGATCCCTGACCAATAAAAGCTGTGATTCCGGTGGTTATGGCCGTACCAAGTATAAGCCAGATCGCAATTTGAGTCAGTCCAACCAATCCGATGCCGATAATTTTTCCGAAGAGAAGTTGAAAAGGTTTAACAGAGGAAATAATCACCTCCACAATGCGGTTCGATTTTTCTTCCATTACCCCTCGCATCACCATCGTTCCGTAGATGAAAACGAACATGTAAATCAGGAATCCGGCAATGTATCCAATGGCCATAGCTATTTCAGCTGAGCTTTTTACCGCTTCGCCTTTTTCGCCCAATTTGATGGTGTCCAGATTGATGTTTGTTTTTGTGGCAGCCAGTTTCTGTTCCAGATCAGGCATTCCGCTTTCCTCAATAACCTTTTTGCGTTTCTCGGTTTCGATGATGTTTTCGATGCGGTTGGTTACCAGATTTTTAATATCAAAAGTGACTTGCTTATCCGAAATCATTTCAGCCCGATTGGTAGTCAGTATGTTATCAGGAACATAGAGCAGGGCATAGTATTTTTCCGGATTGAAATTTTGGCTTAATTCCTGATATTCCTGCTTCGGAATATAATGAAACTTGGTGTATTCGTTGCTTTCGAGCTGATCAAGAATAAGACTCGTTGGGTCGTAAACCGCAATGGTGCGTTCTTCCTTGTCGTCCATCATGGCCAGATAAGTTGGCAAAATGGTTAAAGCAGCCATAAAAACAGGCACAAGCAGCGTCATGATGATAAACGACTTTTTCTTGACCCGTGTCAGGTATTCACGTTTGAGTATGAGAATGGATTTATTCATCTTGGTATAGTTTTGTTTTTAACATTCGATTAATAAAGTCGCAGTGATCAGTCGCAGAGATCAGTCGCAGAGATCAGTCGCAGTGATCAGTCGCAGTGATCAGTCGCAGAGATCAGGAAAAAAAATGGCGACTGTGACTGTGACGGTTTCGGGCTTGGCGAAGGTGGCGATTTTCACCACAAATGTTGATGCGGAGAACCAAACTTCGATTAACCACAAATGTGTCTGCGAAGAACTGAACCGCCACTTTTGCCAAACTGCTGTGTGTGCCCAGTATGTTCATACTGTAATGAAAAGTACAACTAAACGCTCAAAGGTGCAAGTCCTTTACAGGCCAGTTGGTAGCGTCTGTTAGTAAGCCGCAAGCTGGTTAACCGTGAGGTTTTCAGTGAAGAAAGCGGGACTACAAAATTCGGTTCTGACGAACAGAAACGGGATAAGAGGCTCAATTACGAGGATAAGTATGCACATCAATACAACGTCCGTGGCCAACAATCGTAGTTGAGTAGATTCCGCAGACATCGAATGAAAGCGTGTGAACTTACCTGGGGAGGTCTTGGCATAGATTCGGTTTCTATAGGCCAAGAAGTCAGCAGCGGCCATAGTAGGTACGGGTAACGAGCTAAGTCCCACGGGCACGGGTACACTTGGACGGTCTCACAACGTACCGAAGGGCCAAACATTAAACGTTTCCAATGCATCTAAGAGCCACTGTGTAGCTTAGATACAAACGAGAAACAAGACAAATTGAGGATGATAATCGAAAAAGTACTGAAGGGACGTACCATCAAGCAAGCCATCCGCCAAACGGTCTCCAACAAAGGAGCATCGGGGGTGGACAACATGCCTGTGAGCGAACTGGAAAGCTACTTTTCGGCGTATCAAACCCAATTATTTACCAACATCATTACTCATGCGTACAAACCACAAGCCATTCGCGGGGTTGAAATCCCCAAATCGAATGGTAAAACCCGATTATTAGGCGTCCCAACCGTAGTGGAAAGAGTACTGCAACAAGCCGTAAGCCAGGTTCTTATGCCGCTATTCGAGGTAGAGTTCCACCCGAATAGTTACGGTTTTAGGCCCCAGAAGAACGCGCATCAAGCCCTACTTCAATCGCAGAAATACATAGAGGAAGGCTACAAACATATTGTAGAAATAGACCTCGAAAATTTCTTTGACGAAGTGGACCACTCGATTTTGCTGCAACTGATATACCGCAAGGTAAAATGCCCAACCACCCTCCGCCTGATACGTTTATGGTTACGCAGCCCGATAGTCATAGCGGGTAGGCTGACCAAACGACGCAAAGGCATTCCTCAAGGCAGCCCGTTGAGTCCACTACTTTCTAATATCATGCTGCACGAATTGGATAAGTTTTTAGCATCGAAAGGTGCGAAATTTGTCCGCTATGCCGATGACTTCAGTATTTATACCAAGGGTAAAATACGGGCAGAAACGATACGTAGTCAGGTAGTTACGTTCCTGAACGAGACGCTAAAGCTACGTATCAATCTGGAGAAAAGCGGCATCGTGCGCCCATCGAGTTTTGGGATATTAGGGCATGGCTTTACATCAAGTTTTGAGAAAGGGGCAAGGGGCAAGTATCAGCTAATTGTAGCGGAAAAGAGTTGGCAAAAGCTCAAGGCGCGCATCAAAGAAATCACCCGCAAAACGAATCCAGACAGTTTCGATAGACGGATTGCCAAGCTAAAGTTAGTGCAACGGGGTTGGGTCAATTATTTCAAACTTGGAAATATTGGCAGTAAACTCAAAGCGGTAGATAGCTGGGTACGAAATCGGTTACGTTACTGCATCTGGACGGACTGGAAAAAGCCAGATCGCAAGCGGAAGAACTTGATACGTCTGGGCGTGGAAGATGGGAAGGCCTACCAATTTAGCAGAACACGCAAAGGGGGTTGGCGGATTGCCCAAAGCCCCATTCTTAGTACGACCATTACGTTGGCCCGTTTAGGTAAACGAGGTTACGAGAGTATGCATGATTATTATGAGAGGGTAAGTCCTATGTTTAATGAACCGCTGTATACGAGACCCGTACGTACAGTGGTGTGAGAGCCTCTCCCTACCAGAACTTTCTGGTAGGGCGGGCTACTCGATTAGCGGTTCGGGCTTCTTGTATAGTCTGTTTTGCCGTTTAATTTTTATTTGATATTGTGTGATTTGATGTATCTATTCCCTTTATTAATAACCACAAACACAATGATAATTCGCCTATAAAAATCGGGATGGCAAGGTACATAAACATTGGATTCTCAAAACCTTTAGAGAGAAACATAATAAAACTATTAATTAAGTAACAAAAACCTGCTGTTGCATAAAGTACTCCCAATACTTGTGGAAGTAAACTTGATTTTAAAATTAAAAACCCGATTATCAAACAATAAAAACCGAAAAACACTAATCCAATTCCATAACCTTGTGCTTGAAGGTTTAGAGATAGTAAAGAAAGTGTCGCAAGCTGATTAGGTTGGAAAGTATTAAGATAACTTTCGTCACTTAAAATTAAAAGTGGTGATATTTGATTTAAAAGATTAACAGCAATAATT
>JBBQMW010000043.1:0-26030 GCA_038329265.1 Bacteroidales bacterium
TGAGTTTGCGGATAGTGCAATTGTTATTAAAGCCCGTTTAAAAACTAAACCTAGTGAACAATGGGCAGTAGGTCGGGAATACAGAGAACGCTTAAAGTATGCTTTCGATCAGAATAATATAGAAATACCATTCCCACATACCTCTGTTTACTGGGGAGAGAAAATTAATCCGTTAAAGTTAGACATTAATAGTCAAATTAATGAATTGAAAAATAAAAACAAAATATCATGAAGTACTACATTGAAAAAACCACCAATTATTCTTTAGATAAACCGTTGAGAAGATAACCGAAGAATTAAAAAAAGAAGGTTTACGAAATAATTAATTTTAAAATGGCTAATACCGATTGGAGAAGTGTAGTAGTCGAATCTTCGCACACTCGATTGGCCTAACACTTCAATCCATCGGCATTATCCCAGATTCGTCGTTGGACTATTTAATAATTCACTTTGGTATAATGTGTGAATGATGTAAACTTTTACCAAAGTTTTGTAACACTTATCATATCAAAGGTTCCGAACTTTGTCCATTCAGTATTTATTACTGAAAACTCACTCTTTTCAAATAAATATTTTTACACTTTAAAAGTAAATTATTATGGCAGAAATTAAGATTGAACAGAAAAAAACGATTTGGCCCTGGTTATTGGTAGGCCTCGTAATAGTTGCACTGCTTGTATATTTCCTGGTATTTCGTGATAACGGCAAAAATACGGAGGCAGTAACTGAAGCAGATTACATCACTAATACGAACGAACCTGACGGGGTAAAAGATAATAACGGCACTGTTGCGGCTTATGTGAATTTTGTAGAAAACAATGAGGAAAACATGAGTCTGGACCATGCATATACAAATGAAGCGCTGTTAAAACTAATTGAAGCTACAAATGCTAAGGCCAATGAGGTTGGATTTGATGTTGAAGCAGATATAGAACAGGCAAAGGAATATGCAAAAATGATTGCAACTGATCCTTATGAAACAACACATGCGGATAACATCAGAAAAGCTGCTGGTATTTTAACCAATGCTTTGCAAAACATCCAAAAGGCAAAATATCCAACTTTGGCAACTGAAGCAGAAGCTTTAAAAAGTGCATCAGAATCAATAAAACCGGGTGTTCTTACGCTTGATCAAAAAGATGCAGTTAAAAATTATTTTGCAAAGGCTGCTGACCTTCTTCAAAAAATGAATTAGTAATCTTTTAAAACATAAAATGATGACAGATACAAATAAAAATCTTTTTAATCTGGACGAATTATCAGGTTACAAAGTGGCCGAAAATTATAGTGATGTGCGGGGTTGGGATGTAATAGATGCAAATAACCGCACCATTGGGAAAGTGGATCATTTGCTGGTAAATAAAACTGCCGAACGTGTGGTTTACCTTGATGTTGAAGTAGATAAAACCTTAATTGAGGAAGGGCACAACACCTACCAGGATAGTATAAGTAGCGGAGTTCATGAGTTCTTAAACAAGGATGGAGAAAACCACCTGATTATTCCCATAGGAATGGCAACTCTAGATGAGCAGAACAAGCTGGTAACCACCAACCAAATTGATAGCTTAACCTTTGCCAAAACCAAACGCTTCAAAAAGGGAGATGTTATTGATTTAAATTACGAATTAAATACAATCCGCCATTACAGGGGAGATAAAACTATTCACAGTTCGAATACTGTTGAAGGATTTTATGAACGTGAAGAGTTTAACAATACTTTTCATCACAGAGATATGGAATAAATTATTATGGAACTACTTACAAATGAACTAATCCAGGAGCTTCTGGCAATAGACCAATCGCCTTGTCTTTCACTTTACATGCCTACTCACCAAAGTCATCCTGAAAATCTTCAGGATCCAATCAGGTTTAAAAATCTTCTCAAACAACTGGAAGAATCACTTTCACAAAAATATTCAAACAGTGAAGTGAAAAAACATATTGAACCTTTGGAAGCCCTTGCCAGTGACGACAGTTTATGGAATCATGCATCAAATGGTTTGGCTGTTTTTAGTGCAGAAGGAATGTTTAAAGTTGTCAGATTGCATAAATCGGTTGAGGAATTGGCAATGGTGGCTGACAGTTTCCATACCAAACCACTGCGGCAATATTTACAATCGGTTGACAACTTCCACGTTTTGTGTTTAACCCTTCATGATATTCGTCTTTTTGAAGGCAACCGTCATTCGCTTTTTAAAGTTGAACTCACTGCCGATATTCCAAAAACCATAACAGAAGCGCTCGGTGATGAATTGACCGACAAGCACTCGACTGTTGATAGTTATGGCGGCATCGGAGGTGAAAGTTCGCCTATGCACCACGGTCAAGGGGGTAAAAAAGAGGAAACTGAAAAAGACGCTGAAAGGTTTTTCCGTGTGGTTGCGGGTGCAATTTACGAACACTATTCGAAACCTTCAGGCTGGCCTCTTATACTTGCAGCATTGCCGGAACACCACAGCCTTTTTCATAAGGTAAACAAAAATCCTTTGTTGTTATCGAAAGGAATTTCTATAAATCCTTCGTCCGTTTCACCGGATAAACTGGCAAATATGGCCTGGGAAACAATGGAACCCGAATATAGCCTGAAACTTGACAGCCTGGTTGCCCGGTTTGAACAGGCAAGGGCAAATGGTAAAGGCAGTGACGACTACAAGGAAGTAGCTGTAGCAGCAGTTGAAGGACGGATTGACACACTTATTGTTGAAGCCGATCGAATTATTGCAGTCAGGGTAACTAATCTGGTGACTGGAAATACACAGAAAAAAGATTTGACAAATCCGAAAGTAGATGACCTGCTTGATGATTTGGGTGAACTCGTAATAAAAATGGGAGGAATGGTAATGGTTCTTCCAACCGATAAAATGCCTTCTGAAACAGGGCTGGCAGCAATATTTCGTTATTAAACGATAAGCGCTGCATGGTGGAAGCCCGGCTTGCAGGGATGAAACCAATTGCTTTTACTAACCATGGGAACACTGATGAACAGTCTATTTCTGGTGCTATAGATAAATTGAAAATCTCGTTGGAAAAGATAATCGGACGTTTGAAAAATTATTAACGGCGATAATATTATTTTGCCACCAAGTCGCTAAGGCACTAAGAATTCACAAAGAAATCATTCGTGTACAATTTGTGTTTTGGGTGTTCTGTTACAATTAATCGCAATCGGTGTTCCTTTCATGCAAAGGGCATTTCATTTGCAAATGCTTGATTTGGGTGGTTGGCTAATTGCAATTTCCTTAGGTTTGGTTCCGCTGTTGGTGAACGAGATTGTCAAAATATTTATTCGGGCACGAATAAAACGTGCAAAAGTGTGAATCAAATAATTCTTTTCAAAAATACTGTAACACTTTCCCTATGGTGTACGACAAAATTCCCTTCCTTCATTTTCACTCACCCCCGGTGCGCTTCGCTTACCTCGCCCCTTCTACTCGTAGAGAGGGGAAAAGCCCTGCTTGCGGGGCTTGGGGGTGAGTGGGAAAAATTATAAACCACAAACTCCTGATCAAAAATCAAGGTTAGGTACAAAAAGGGAAAAATGTCGTACACCCTTGAATAAATTTTGTCGGTCACTAATGACAAAAAAGGTTATAGTGTTTTGTATGGGTAGTACTCGAACTTGTATATCAATCAATGCAAAACAGGAAGAGTTTAGAATTCACCAACAGTGAATTAATATGGATGACCCCAACAAAGTTGGGGGAGTAAAGAATATCTGCACCTTCGGCGCAAAAACCAACATTGTTCCAATCGGAATATCGGACTTCATAAATCCAGGATTTAACAGAACTTTTAGCTTGCTTGTATTTATTTATTCGTTACGGGTTGATAAAGGAAAAACTCTTCGGTTGTTTGTATTTTAATTTGACCACTTCCGCCACTATCAGCCCAACCGACTGCCGATGGACCGGATTGTCCGGATAAACCACCTCGGCCATTTGGATTTCCCTGGCCTCCTGATCCACCCGAACCACCCGAACCGCCACTGCCATGCATTCCCCCTGAACCCCCTTCGCTACGTGCCACAAATAAATACTGATAAGGACGGGCATCGTCGGTAAAATACAAAGATATGTTTCCGCCATAACCGCCGCCACCACCGATTCCACCTGCACCACCCCAGCCGCCGTCTCCACCGTTTCCGCCTGGTCCTTGTTTCACCTCCTCTACAACTACATTAATTTCTTCGTCCAGATACACTGTTTCGGAAACTTCAACTTCAACTTCCACTTCATATTCTTTGCCATCGGCATCCGTTCGCTTTTTCTTTTCTTTCCGGATAACTGTTTTGGTCACCGGTTTTTTTACGATTTGTTTTTCAATGTGTGTTTCCACCCATTTTTCTCCTTCCTGACCCTGTCCACCTGAGCCACCTGAGCCACCAGAGCCGCCAAATCCACCTGAACCACCATTGGATGAAACATCCAAACTTCCACCATCCGGGTTAATCAGATACCTGTTTTCTTCACCAGTCCAAAGATTTTGAGCATAAACATAGAGCAAATCGGTATTCAGTAACGAATCGCGATACAAATCGACCCAAACGCCAAGTTCAGGACCATCGCTTCCAAACTCACCATGTTGGCCATTTTGTCCGTCACTTCCCGGTGATCCAAAAGAACCCGAACTACCACTTGAACCTGAAAAGCCTGACATTCCTGAACTTCCGCTGAAATTAAGTTTGTAGGCATGTTTGTAATCCAACAGAACAGAGAATGTATCAGCAATCGATTTATTTCGCATTGAATTGACAATCAGGGTCGAACGGTGCTGATCAATCTTTGTAAAATCGGGTTCAATGGTAAATTTCCCGTTTTTCCAGGTACCTCCTTCACCTGAAAACTGAAAATAATCTGATTCTTTGCTGTTCCGCAAATTCGTACAAACCCTTTGTATTCCATTGTCAAATTCGCTGATCATTTCGCCTTTCACCTGACTGCCGGGAGCTTTATCGAACCCGGAAACAGGACGATAGGTAATTTTGGTTTCGTAATTCAGCGGGAGCAAAAGTTCCTTCATTAATTCGGGTTGTTTGCGCGGAGAGATCTTAAGGTCGATATATTTCCCTTTTGAAGGAACAAGTTCTTCGTTTACCAAAATACGGCCCGAAAAATCTTTCCCTCCTGTAACGTCAACATTATACCTCCACCAGATAACCGAACCTCCATCCATTCCTACCGTCCGTTTGATTTTACCATTTTTGTAATACGAAATGATACCGATACGAAACGATTCTCCCGGAAGCAGCAATTGTTTGTCATCGAAAGATACCTGGATTGAATCCATCTTTGGGAAAAATGACACAGCTTGGGAAGAATGGTTGAATCCACTTAAAAAGCAGATCATCAGGAAGATTGGTAATAGTGGATTTGGCTTCATTTTGCAAAAGGATTTAGCAAAAAATCATGCTATGCTAAATAACAAAAATCATTCCGTTTTCTGAATATGATTGCTTTCTTTTAGTAGGATCAATCAAAAAGTTCTTTCTTCCCGGATTGCCCGTTTCACTTCACCGCGTATAATTTTTCCTGAATTGGTTACCGGAAACTGATTCACAAATAGAATCATTCTGGGTTGTTCAAAAGCTGGTAACATGGCTTTCATTCTTTCCTGAATTGATGCGGTAGGAGAGGGTTTTCCTTCAATAATCAGTACCAGTTTTTCTCCCAGTTTTTCATCGCGGGCTGATGAAATTATAAATCGGTTACCGATGAAACCTTCCAGTTTTTTCTCAATCGCTTCCGGCGAATATTTTATTCCTCCTGAAATGATTACTGAATCGGCCCGTCCCAGAATTTGAAAGGTAGTATTTGATTGAAGTTTAGCCAAATCATTGGTTTGTAAAGGTTCAGTCAACTCCGGAAAATGAATTTGAAGGCAATCGTTCTGGTTGAGACTCACCGAAATTCCGGAAAGACAGTGGTAAAACTCTGATTTTCGCGTTCCTGAAAGCTCCCGGATGGCAATGTGAGAAGCGGTTTCAGTCATTCCATAAGTCGAAACAACCCGGTTTGTAAGTTGGGCAATCTGTTCTTCCATAGTCACTGAAATCGCTGAACCTCCAACCAGTAAATTCCGGATGTTTTGGAGGTTCGCTATTCCCACGGGCTTTTCCAGGATTTTGATAATCTGAATTGGAACCATCGCTCCGAAGTCGAACGATTCGTGCTGTAAAAAGTCAAAATTGCCTGATGGATCAGAGGTAATCAAATTCATTTGACCGGCGATGGCACGAACCACCATCATTTTTCCGGCAATGAATTTGCATGAAAGGCTGAGCAAAATCTGGTCATCTGCCTTTAACCCAAAATAATCAATGGTACGTTCGGCGCTTTTCAGCATGAGCGATTTGGGCAATTCAATGGATTTGGGATCGCCAGTGCTTCCTGAAGTTTGTGCCATTACAAAATCTGAATTAGAAAACCATTCATTCAGGAAGATATAGATGTCTTTCTCCCAGTCTGCAACCGTGGGATCAGCTAATTTCTGAGCATGGACTTTTGAAATCTCCTGTGCCGGAATTTGTTGATTATTCAAAATGATGAAGTTGTTCCAATTCATTTCAGATTTATGTTTTTTAATTCAACCTTATTTTATACAGAATTACGGTGATAATATGGAGTGCAAAATTAGCAGCTTATTTTAATCACGACAGAAATATGATGGTTTTGTAGTTTTTATAGCCGTTCACAAATATTTCTCAGGAAAGACGTCTAAATCTTTCAATGACTTATTGATTCTTTGACGTATAGAGAAGCAACATCTAAATCAAAAGCAAAGCAATCTGATGTGGATGAACTTGCAGCTGAAATAAAAAAGGGTTGGTGGGATAAAAACCGAAACAGATTCATCAAGTGAAAATAGTTGTCGATACCAATATTATTTTCAGCGCACTTTTAAACAGTAACAGTACGATCGGCGACCTAATTTTCAATTCTGAAAGGAACTTCGAATTCTACAGTTGCAGTTATATGAGGCACGAAATAGACAAGCATTGGGACAAATTAAAACGAGTATCAAAACTTACAGAGAGCCAACTTCAGAATGCCCGGTTTGAATTATTTATAAAGATCAACTTCATTAACGAAGAGCTTATCCCAGAAAAAATTTAGTTAGGGGCTGAGGCTGATGTCAAAGATATTGATATCGATGACGTTGATTTTATAGCACTTGCAAATTTCATCAAAGGTTATTTGTGGACAGGTGACAAACCGCTTTATAACGGACTAAAAGAAAAAAACTTCAATAAAGTGCTGAATACAAAAGAATTGGAAGAACTACGAAAGGGGAATCCCCAATAGAGTGACTCAAAGTCACCCCGTGAATAAAATTCATCCCCAAATTCAATCCTTTTATCGTTAAAAAGCAACCTTCTGTCGAAAAAAGAATGTCATCAGCCTCATTTTAGTAATTTAGAGTCGTTTATCGATTAAACCTATTGGCAGAAATGCAGTCTGATATTCCGTGACCTAAAAATTGACCTGTGAAGATAACCATCGAAAACCTGAACAAAGTCTATCCCAACGGCAATCACGCGCTCAAGGATGTGAATCTTGAAATCAATAACGGAATGTTCGGATTGCTTGGACCCAACGGGGCGGGCAAATCGAGCCTGATGCGCATACTGGTCACTTTGATGCAGCCGTCTTCAGGAAAAGTAATCATGAATGGATACGACCTGACCAAAGACCGCGAACAAATTCGTTCGATGCTGGGTTATCTTCCGCAGGATTTCCGCTTTTTTTCGCATCTTAAAACCTACGAATTTCTTGATTATGCAGCTCGTTTGTCCGGAATGAAAGATTCGAAAACACGGAAACTGGCTGTCGATAAAATGTTGGAGGAAGTGGGTTTGTTTGAAGCACGCGACCGTCAGGCCAACAAACTTTCAGGAGGTATGAAACGCCGCCTCGGCATTGCTCAGGCGCTGATTAACGAACCTAAAATCATCATCGTCGATGAACCAACAACAGGTCTCGACCCCGAAGAACGCATCCGTTTCCGGAATTTACTTTCAACCATTTCAACCCAGGACGTCATTATAATTCTTTCGACCCATATTGTAGGCGATATTTCAAGTTCGTGTACCGATATGGCGCTGCTTAATCAGGGGGGATTGGCTTTTACCGGTTCGCCGGATGAGCTGGTTACCAAGGCTGAAGGAAAAGTATGGCTCATTCAGGCTACTGAAGTCGAATACCTCGAAATCAACGAAAAATATCCGGTAATCTCGAATGTTCCCACCAGCGAAGGTTGGGAAATTCAGGTGGTGGCCGATGCCATTAATGGTTATAGTGGTGAAAACATTGCACCGAATCTCGAACATGCCTATGTGTATTTTATGGAAAGCAATTTAAACCAATGGACAGCCATATAGGTATTTACGATTAAACTATTTACTATTTAATATTCTTATGTCCGGCGTTTAAATAAAATATTTTGAAGAATAAAATCATGAAAAATAGATATAGACTAATTGCCATAACCTTAAATAGATTTCTTAAATTAAATACATCAATGTAAGTCATTGACAGCAATTTGCAGCAATAGTAATTTGTAAATCTTTAAATTGTAAATGAATAAATGATTTCAGTTCATAACATAACGTCCATTGCCAAATACGAAATAATCACACTGCTACGCTCTTGGTTTTTCCGGATTTTTGCAATTTTGGCCATGCTCTTTTTACTCTTCTTTAACATGGGTACGCTCATCTTTGATGGGAATTGGGACATGAAAGCTATCCCGGCCAACATTCCTTATGTCAATCTTTTAATTCTGAATACCGTTCAGGCAATCATCGCAATTTTTCTGGCATCCGATTTCCTGAAACGCGATAAAAAACTGGATACCACTGATGTAATTTATATCCGTTCAATGTCGAACGGTGAATATGTAGCCGGAAAAACGATCGGTAACCTGGTGGTTTTTATGATCCTGAATGTGATTATTCTTTCCGAAGCGCTCATCTTAAATGCCATTGCCGAAGGCGTGACCATCAATTGGATGGCTTACCTGAGTTATTTTCTGATCATCAGTTTACCGACCCTGATTTTTATTCTCGGACTTTCGTTTTTTGTGATGAGTATCCTGAAAAATCAGGCCATCACGTTTATTCTTTTACTTGGATATGTTGCGATCACTATATTTTACCTCAATACAAAATATTACTTTTTGTTCGACTACATGGCGTACAGCATTCCGTTGCTGAAATCCGATTTTATTGGGTTTGGAAATCTATATGCTATTCTCGTTCATCGTGGAATGTATGTCTGTTTCGGAATCGCCTTTATTTTCCTGACGATTTCCCTTTTGAAACGTTTGCCGCAAAGCCCGTTCAGTAATTTGGTGACGCTGTTTCCGGCACTTCTGTTTTTTGTTGGTGGTATCTGGCTGGGTCAAATTCACATTTCAACATTTGTAAACAACCAAAAGTTAAGGAATAACATCCGGATCCTGAACGATGCCAATTTGAGTATTCCGAGATTAAAAGTTGAATCGTACCGAATGGAGGTCAATCACAAAGGGAATCATCTGGAAATAACTGCAAAATTAAAGGTTAGCAATCCGCATCCTGAGTTGGTTGGTCATTTTGTTTTCAGCCTGAATCCCGGGTTGGAAGTCACAAAAGTCAGTGTTAACGGGCAGGATGTGAAAACCAAACGAGAACTTCACCTGATTGAATTTTCGGAAACCAAATTGGAGCCCGAAGAAAAAGCCGATATTGAATTTACTTATAGTGGAAGTCTGAACGAAGCGGCAAGTTATCTGGATATTGACGATAGAACGATTCAGGCAGCCAATCAGGCTTTCATGTTCAAAATAGATAAACGTTCGGCCATTGTTTCTCCTGATTTTGTATTACTGACCCGTGAAAGTAACTGGTATCCGATTGCCGGTGCCAGCTTCGGAAAACAAAACAAGCAGTGGATTCAGAAACAGTTCAGCAGTTTTGATATTTCGGTGAAAACCAAACCCGGACTGACGGCTATCTCGCAGGGAAAGGTGGAAGAAAAAGATGGAACTTTCCATTTTGTAAACGAACGCAATTTGCCACAAATATCGCTGGTCATTGGTGAATACACGCAAAAAACAGATACAATTGATGGCTTGGTTTTCAATTTGTACCATCATCCGAAACACGATTATTTCAGCAAATTTCTGGAACCAATCAAGGATACAATTCCTGACCTGATTGCTGCTGCCTTAAAAGATTATGAGCGCAAAATCGACCTGTTTTATCCCTTCCAGCGATTTACGATGGTTGAAGTTCCTGCTCAGTTCTATTCTTATCCGCGCACTTTGATGGGAGAACGTGAGCAGGTTCAGCCCGAAACCGTCTTTTTCCCTGAGAAGGGCTTGCTCATTCAGGACGCTGATTTTGAAGGAAGCATCAAGCGGATGGAAGGCTGGGGCGGACGTGGCAACGAAGCTCAATCTACTCCGGAAGAGAAAAAGATAATGGCCTTTAATAACTTTCTGGCAATTTTCACACAGGCTGCAGGCCGGGCCGATTTCAACAGGAATCAGGGTGATGTTCAGGTCGTTGAAAAAGCAAATCCATTGTATGCTTTTCCGTTATTTTATAACCATGCATATTTTGTAGCATCCGATAAATGGCCCATTACCGATCGCATTTTTGAAGCCTATCTAAAACAGTCGTCGGAGTCGGGCGTACAGGGCTGGATGCGCGATATGCAGGGAATGACAGAAAACGAACAGGCCAATCTGGCGTTGCTTGATTTTTCGTTTGCCGAATTGCTCGACGATCCTACGAAAGTACAAATCATCGACAATGTTATTCAGCAAAAGGGGCAAACACTTTTCTCTCTCATTAAACGAAAAGCGGGTGACGTTGCATTTGATGATTTCATGTTCAATTTCCTGAAAAGCACCAAGTTTAATTCGACCACCATTGAAGATTTTAACTCACGAATTCAGCAACAATTCAATACCGATTTGATGCCATTCATGGAAAAATGGTTCCGGAGTAAAGAATTGCCCGGATACCTGATTGGCGGAGTTGATGCCGTGAATGTGCTCGACGGCGACCGTTTGAAAACAATGGTCAAATTCAAGATTACAAACACAGAAACTACAGAGGGAATTGTTTTGGCACAATTCAGGCTTGGCGAAGGCGGTGGACCCGGTCGTGGACGTTTTGGCGGAGGCGGGGCAAACATGGAAACAGTCGACAAGTTGCTGTATCTGGAAGGCGGGCAAACCAAAGAAGTGAGCTATCTGCTCGATGGAACTCCCCGTAACATTACCATTAACACGCTTGCATCGCGGAATATCCCGGCAGAACTGAGGCTTCCGCTCGATAATATTGAAGAGGACACCAAAGCAGTTCCTTATGAAGGCGAAAAAATTTCGGTTGTTCCTGTAAGGCTGGCCGAAGTTGGCGAATTTATCAGCGACGACGAAGATTCAACTTTCCGTTTTACAGTTACCGAAGATTACAGCCTGTTGCAAAGATTGTTGCTCGATGAAGATCAAAGTAAAGATCGGTTTATCGGGATGAATACCTGGCATGCTCCTCGAACCTGGCGGGCAACTACTAAAAGTACTTTCTTCGGAAAATTCATACGTTCGGCGCATTACATACGTTCGGGAGATGGCAAAAAGACAGCTACCTGGAGCATCCCGATAAATGGCGACGGAACGTATGAAGTATTCACCTACCTTGCAAAAAATAACCAGCGTGGTCAGCGGCGCAACAAACAGGATGGTGGCGGCGAATACACATATACCATAAACCATAATCAGGGAAAAGAAGAAGTTACGGTTAATCTGAAATCGGCTGACGATGGTTGGAATAGTCTCGGATCATTTTATTTCTCAGGAGATACGGTTAAAGTGGAGCTTGGAAATAAATCGGAAGCACAAGTCGTGGTGGCCGATGCAATAAAACTGGTGAAACAATAAAAGACAGCCCCATCCCCGTTCCCCCCAATAGGGGAAAAAGCCCCTCTAAATCTACCCTAGTGGAGACTTTTGGGAATTGCAGATTATGAAGGTTTATGAAGTTTTTTTTAGGAATTTGAAAATTAAGTAAAAATAATTGAATGCCGGTTCTTAAGCCCTCCCTTTCGGGGAGGGTTTGGGCGGGGCTTTAAAAATTAACGAATGCCGTTTTTTAAGCCCCCTCTTTCGGAGGGGGTTTGGGGGAGGCTAAAAAAATAGAATTATGTATCTAAATAAAATTGTCTTGCTGTTCATTTTTTGCCAGCTTTTACTTTCGGCAAATGCCCAACAAATACTGACACTCGAACGTGCGTTAGACATTGCCAACAACAACAGTCCCGACATTCGCCGTTCGTTATTAAACCTTGAGCGTTCGGAACAATCGCTGAAAGCACAGAATGCCGCGCTCAAATCGAATTTCTCGTTGGGCTTAACCCCGATTAGTTACGATCAGTCGCGGTCGTTTGACAATTACAATGCGAATTGGTATACCAGCAAAACAGCACAGTCGTTCGGAACATTCACGGTTGCGCAACCCATTCTGCCTACCGATGGAACCATCAGTTTAGTGAATCGTTTTGGCTATCAGAGCAAGACCAGCACTGTGGGTAGCAATACTCAGGAAAGTAATGCATTCACTAACTATCTATCGTTGAGCGTTGCGCAGCCTTTGTTCACTTACAACCGAACTAAACTTCAGATTAAAGAACTGGAATTAGACCTGGAAAACGCCCAGCTGAACTATTCCATGCAAAAACTTAATCTCGAAAAACAGGTTACTCAGTTCTTTTACAATGTTTATCTGACCCAAATGAGACTGAGTATTTCTCAGGATGAATTTACGAACACTCAAAAAAGCTATGAGATTACTCAAAATAAGGTGACGGCCGGAATTTCAGCAAAGGAAGAATTTTATCAGGCTGAATTAAACTTTGCCACAGCGAAATCGAGTCTTCAGAATGCACAGGTGACCCTCGATAATTACAAAGATCAGTTTAAACAATACATCGGGATGGATATTGCTGACGAAATTACTGTGATGACCGATGTGGCGTTGAATCCAGTGGCAGTTGATGTGCAGAAAGCTATTGAATATGGTCTGAATTCGAGAATGGAACTCCGGCAGCGTGAAATCGACATCGAAACCTCACAGTTTAATATGATTCGGACCAAATCGCTCAACGAATTCAGGGGTGATGTAAATCTGTCGGTGGGTCTTAGTGGCGACGACCCTGAATTTCAGAATATTTACGATAACCCAACCAACAATCCGCGTGTCTCAATTTCATTCAATCTGCCACTATACGATTGGGGTGAACGGAAGGCCCGGATCAAAGCACAGGAAGCTGTGATTCAGACCCAGACTCTGAATCTGGATGTGGAAAAAATACAAATTACGGTGGATATACGCAGTGTTTACCGCAATCTTCAGAATCTGGTGAACCAGATTGACATTGCAACACAGAATGAAAAGAATGCGCAGCTGACCTATGAAATCAACCTCGAACGATACGCCAATGGCGACCTGACCAGTATGGACATGAACCTGTTCCAGAATCAGCTTTCAACTAAAAAAATGACTTATGCCCAATCGTTAATCGATTACAAAATCGAACTGTTAAATCTGAAGATACAGTCGCTATACGATTTCGAAAAGAACGAAGCGATTATTCCTGATTACATGATCCAGAAGACAAAATAAAATATTGACTATTGACCATTTAACTATTGACTATTGAAAAGTTCAGCATTTAAATTGTAAATGACCAAATCGTAAATTAATCAGCTATAATACATTCAAAAGATGAAAAAGATTTTCCCATCAATTGCTTTAATTGCCCTGATTGGGGCTACAACGGCCTGCAACAACGCACCTACCACAACAACCAGCGAGTTGGCCGTGCCGGTTTCGGTGAACGATATAAAACCCGGTTTGATTGAAAAAATAATTAATACAACCGGTACATTGAATGCCACTAAAACGACGGTTTTAAAATCTGAAATGACAGGCAAATACAAACTGATGATCAATCCCCGAACAAGGCGATCCTTCGCTTTAGGCGACGGTGTTGAAAACGGACAGGTGGTTGTTCAGCTGGAAGATGCCGAATATGTAAACGGCATTGGGCTCGAAGCTAAAAGGCTGAACCTTGAAATCTCGGAACAGACGATGAAAAAACAACAGTCGCTTTTCGAAAAAGGCGGGGTTACCCAACTGGATTACCGCAATTCGGAAGTAAATTATACCAATGCCAAAGATGCTTTCGAACGGGCGAATCTTCAACTGGCCAAATTGCAGGTTCGTGCTCCATTCAAAGGTGTGATTACCGATCTTTCGGCAATAACCAACGGAACACAACTAGCTACCGGATCTTCAGTTGTAAGCCTGATGGATTACAGCACAATGACTGTGGAAGTGAACCTTCCTGAGAAATTCATCAGCGATGTTCAGATTGATCAATTGGTCAGGATCATGAATTACACCCTTCCTGACGACACTTTAACCGGGAATGTGAAAGAACTTTCACCGGCCATCAGCACAGAAACACGCACATTCAAAGGAGTTATCCAAGTCGGGAATCCGGAATTGAAACTTCGTCCGGGGATGTTTGCCAAAGCCGACATTATTCTGGCAAAGCATGACAGTGTGATTGTTATCCCCAAAGACATCATCATTTCGAACCAACGTGGAAAGTCGGTATTCGTTGTCGATAATGGAACCGCGATTGAAAAACGAATTACACTTGGTTTCGAGAACCAGAACGAGGCCGAAATCACTTCGGGATTAAAAGTGAACGACCGTTTAGTGATCAAAGGATTTGAAACCCTGAAGAACCGCTCAAAGGTGAAGATCTTGAAATAAGAAAAGAGTCTCAGTAATCAGTGGTCAGTCGGAACGCACGGTTATTCAGATTGAGCTCCTTTAGAGCAAAAAAATGAAGAAAAACTCGTTTGAAAATCAAGATAAACTGAACGAATGAAAAAGTTAACACAATTTGCTGTCAACTATCCGGTAACCATTCTGATGGTAGTACTCGGTGTTGTATTGTTGGGATATATTTCCTTCGACAAACTTGGCATCGACCTGTTTCCGGACATCAACAACCCGCGTTTGTTCATCGAGATCAAATCGGGCGAACGTCCTCCTGAAGAAATGGAGAAACAGTTCGTCGAGAACCTCGAAGCTTTGGCCATCCGTCAGTCGGATGTGGTTCAGGTTTCGTCGGTTTCGAAAGTAGGAACTGCCCAGATTACTGTTGAATATACCTGGACTAAAGATATGGACGAAGCCTTCCTCGATCTTCAGAAAGCATCAAGCGCTTTTGCCCAGAATCAGGATATTGATGAAATCAATATCACCCAGCACGACCCGAATACCGCACCGGTTATGGTAGTTGGCCTTTCGCACGAAAGCATTACCGACATGAACGAACTCCGGAAAGTGGCCGAAAACTACATCCGAAACGAGTTGGTCAGGCTGGAAGGCGTTGCCGATGTTGAAGTTTCGGGAGCTGAAACCAACGAAGTGATGATCGAAACCGATCAGTATATGCTCGATGCTTTCGGACTAACTCTCGACGAGCTGAATTCACGGATTCAAAGCTTTAACCAAAGTATTTCAGGAGGTTCGATTACCGAAATGGGCTTGAAATATGTAGTAAAAGGAGTGAGCTTGCTGACCGATTTAAGCGACTTTGAAAATACTATTGTAGGTTATAAAGCAATTACCACCAGCGATTTGACGGCATCAAAAGCTCCGATTTATCTGCGTGAAGTGGCCAGAATCAGTTTTCAGAATAAAGATCCGGAGAACATTGTCAGAATGAATGGTGTGCGCTGCCTGGGGCTGTCAATTTACAAGGAAACACGCTTCAATACAGTAAAAGCTGTTGAGGACATTTCGAAAGCACTTGTCGATATGGGAAAAGCTTTACCCGGCTATAAATTGACAGTTGTTTCCAATCAGGGAACTTTCATCAGCAATGCCATCAGTGAAGTTGAAGATACCGCGTTGGTCGGCGTTTTTCTGGCGATGCTGGTCATTTTTGTTTTCTTGCGCCGAATCGGAACAACTTTGATTGTCAGTGTTGCGATGCCGGTTTCGATTATCGCCACATTTAACCTGATGTATTTCAATGGGCTCAGTCTGAATATTATGACTCTTGGAGGACTTGCCCTCGGGGCAGGGATGCTTGTAGATAATGCCATCGTGGTGATGGAAAATATCTTCAGGCTCCGCGAGAGTGGAACGTCGGTGAAAGATGCAGCCATCCAGGGAACTTCGCAGGTAAGCGGAGCAATTACCTCTTCAACCCTGACCACCATCGTGGTTTTTCTGCCCATCGTTTATCTGCATGGCGCATCGGGCGAGCTTTTCCGCGATCAGGCACTGACGATCACCTTCTCACTGCTTTCGTCTTTGGTTGTAGCTACTCTGCTCATCCCAATGATGTACAATTATTTCTTTAAGAACAGCAAAAAATTAACTACCGAAATATCCGTTCAGATCAAGGGCTATGGTCGCTTTTTAGGAAATGTATTGAATCACAAAGTTCTGGTCATTATCGGTTCAATCATTTTACTTGGACTTTCAATTTTGCTGGTTCCGTTTATCGGAACTGAATTTATGCCCAAAACAGAATCCAAACAATTTACGCTCGAACTTAGAATGCAGGAAGGAACACGGCTTCAACGTACCACAGCAGCAGTAGAGAATCTCGAAAATTTAGTGCGCGAAGCAATGGGTGATCAACTGGAAACGCTCTTTAGTCAGGTTGGCCCGTCAACCGGAATGCTGAACAGTCAGGATGCCCTTTTTCAGGGTGAAAATACGGCAAGCATTAAAATTATCCTGAAGGCAGACAGTCCTATTGGCTCAGCATCAGCTATTCAGATGGTTTCGCAATCATTGGGAGAATTGCCCGATTTGGACATTCAATTTGTTGAAGATCAAACTGCCCTTGGCGGGCTTCTGGGAAACGACGAAGCTCCGCTGGTGGTTGAAATTCAGGGTGAAGATCTGGATGTTATTGAAGGTTTATCGAATGAGGTAAAAGCTGCAGTTCAGGGTATTCCTGAATTGTATAATGTTGAGGAATCGATGGAAGGCGGATCGCCCGAAGTAGAGATTGTGGTTGATCGTTTGCGTGCCGGAATTTTTAACATCAGCGTTGCCACTGTAATTAGCCAGATTCAGGATCAGTTGGCTGGTAAAACAACAGGAACGATTGAAAAAGGCGGTGAAATGCAGGACATTACCCTTCGGTTACCTGATAAAGGATTGGCCGATTTGGTGGATATGACCGTTAAAAACGGGACACAGGTTATCCGAATCAATGAAATTGCTGAAATCCATCAAGGAACTTCACCCAAAGAAATTTTCCGTCGGAACCAAACCCGGATCGGCAAGATTACGGGATACATGAACAAAGACATAGCGCTCGATAAAATGGTGAGCAAGGTGAATTTGGCGATTGCAGGCATCAGTCTTCCGGCCGACTATAAAATAAAAATTACCGGCGAAGAAGAAAAACGGAAAGAATCGATGGATGCGCTCAGTTTTGCATTGTTGTTGTCGATTATCCTTGTGTTTATGGTGCTGGCAGCCGAATTTGAGTCACTGCTTCATCCATTTACCATTCTGACAACCATTCCGTTTGCGATTGTAGGTTCTATCCTCGCATTTTTTATCATGGGTCAGACGCTCAATATCATGGCTGTGATCGGAATCATCATGCTGGTTGGTATTGCAGTGAATAACTCAATACTTTTGGTCGACCGCATTTTGCAGATTCAGGGCGAAGGTGTTTCGCGGAGGGAAGCTATCATGCAAGCAGGGCAACAACGAATCCGTCCGATTTTGATGACCACATTAACCACAATTCTGGCTATGGTTCCATTGACATTTGGTTTCGGTGAAAGTGCCTCGTTGCGTGCCCCAATGGCTTTGGCTGTTATTGGTGGATTGGTCACTTCAACCATCATGTCGCTTGTGGTGATCCCTTGCGTATTTGATGTTTTTGATAGATTAAGAAAACCCCAAGCCCCTCCAAACCTCCCCGCAGGGGAGGCTTAAAAAGTTGCTCTTTTTGAGTTGAGATTATTTTTTTTTAAAGCGCTTCCGAACTTTCCCCCTTTGGGGGAATTAGAAGGGGGCTTATATTTTTGACAATGAAATTCATCATACAGCGAAAAGTACTGATCAGCATGTTGTTTCTGGGACTGACCGTTTTAGGTTACGTCTCCTACAAACAATTACCTGTTGAATTGTTGCCTAATGCCGAACTTCCTTTTCTGTTTGTTCAGGCAGCTTCGGGTACCGAGATGGCTCCCGAATACATGGAAAATCAGGTGGTTGTTCCGCTCGAAGGTGTCATCGGAACGCTTGAGGGCATTGAATCCATTGAGTCGAACATCAATTCGAGGCAGGCTTCCATTGTGGTGTATTACCAGAAGGGGGTCAATTTCAAATATGCCTACCTGAAACTTCAGGAGAAAATTAACGAGATACAATCGAAGATGCCCGCCAATGTTCGGGTGGCTGTGGCCAAGGTCGATTTGAAACAGATGAAGAGCCAGTTCATGGAACTTCAGGCCAGGGGAGAGGGCGGAATTGACAGGGTGCGCACGATTGTCGATCAGGATATTAAACCCGATTTGGAAAACATCGACGGCATCGCCTCGGTGAACGTGTATGGCGGAAAACAAAAGTCGATTGAAATTATTCTGGATACCAAAGCCTGTGAAGCTTATCACATTACTTCAGGCAGAATCCGTTCATTGCTTTCTCAGAATTCAAGTTCGCGCACTTATGTAGGTAACCTGAAGGAAAAAACGGTTCAGTATTTTGTGCATGTAACAGCCGAATACTCCAAAGTTGAAGACCTTGAAAACCTGGTAGTCGCCAGCGGTCCAATCTTGCTGAAAGATGTTGCTGAAGTGCGTTTTGGCGAAAAGGAAGAAACCTCATTCAGCCGGGTCAACGGAAAAGACGCGGTAACCATTTTGTTGGTGAACGATTCGCAGGCCAATCTGATTGAACTTTCGGCTGCAACCCGAAATATCGTGGAAAAGCTGAATGAGAAAATGACGACCAAAGAAATTGAGATTGCCGAGATCAGCAACTCAGCCGACCAGATGGAAGAAAATATCGACCAGATTATGGAATTGGCGCTGTTAGGCGGAATCATGGCTATTTTTGTCTTGTGGATTTTCCTGAAAAATTTTCGCATTGTTTCGTTCATCGCTTTAGCCATCCCAATTTCCATATTTACGTCTTTCAACCTGTTTTATGCCTTCAACATTAGCATCAACAGCCTCACATTGGTGGGTATGGCATTGGCAATCGGAATGCTGCTCGATAATAGTGTGGTGGTTCTCGAGAATATATACCGGCTTGCAGGGAAAGGGTATGCTCCGTTGCAAGCTGTTATACAGGGAACTACCGAAGTTTGGCGCTCCATTCTTGCGTCAACTTTCACAACAATTACCGTTTTTCTTCCATTTTTATTCTCGAAGAATTTCATGGTCGAAATGCTCGGATTTAATGTCGGTATTTCAATTATTTCAACCGTTTTGGTTTCGCTGGCGGTGGCTTTGATGCTGGTTCCAATGGCGTCGTATGCGCTGCTTCGGCGCAAGGTTGCCAAAAACATTTTCTACGAGAAAGTGACTACCAACATGCGGATGGTTCAGGTTTATCTGGTACTCCTGAAATCGTGTATGCGGTTTCCGGTAAAAACAGTGATTGGTGGAATTGTATTGTTCTTTCTGGCCGTTTTCATCAGCCTGGCAGTGAGCATCAGTGCCCTTTCTGAAGTTGAGAACAAGGAAATCAGGCTTTATGTGACCATGCCTTCGGGATCGTCGCTCGAAACCACCGATCAGACCGTTCAGGAAGTTGAAAAGAAACTGGATGACCTGGCCGAAAAGTTAGATGTAATCAGCAAGATTGAAGAAGAAGAGGCAGTGGTAACCATCAAGTTGAAAGAGGATTTTGAGGATATTGCCGACCGCACCTTTGCTCAGGTAAAAACCGACATCAACGACCGGACAAAGGAAATAAAAGCTTCGTCGATCTCGTTTACGCAAACACAAAGCACACGCAATTTCCAGGGAGGAAGCCGCGACATGGGGGGTGCTTTCCAGAAAATGATGGGAATTGGCAGCGATGAAGAAAAAATTACCCTGAAAGGTCAGGACTTTAAAAAAATGCAGGCAGTTGCTGAAGACCTTAAATATTTCATCGATCAAATGGAATCGGTTCAGAATGTTAACCTGAATATTTCGGATAACCGGCCTGAAGTACATTTGTATTTCAATCCGCTGCTGATGACCGAATACAACATTACGCTTGCCAATGTCCTTTCTGAGATCAACTCTTTCTCAAAGGAAATTTCGACAGGAATTCAGTATAAGCAGGGTGTCGACGAATACGAAATCATCATAACCCAAAAAGAACTGATCGAGGGTGACGAGGGAAAGACCGAACGGAATATGGAAGAGTTGAAGATGCTTCAGGTGAACGATGCCGCGGGAGGAATTCACGATCTTCAGGATTTTACAAACATTGTTTATGCCAGCGGATTAGCCGGTATCAACCGGGTTAATCAGGAAAAACAAATTGAGCTAAATTACCGATTCGTGAGCGAGGCAGCCGATTCAAAAGAACTTCTGGCAACCTATCGATACGAAATTGACGAACTGGTTGCCAACTATAATTTGCCATCGGGAGTGGCCGCTGAAGTTGTTCATGAGGAAACTGACTTCTCGGAATTCTATTTTATGATCGGAGCATCCGTTCTGCTGATATTTATGATAATGGCTGCTGTATTTGAGTCGGTTTCTACACCTTTTGTATTGCTCTTCTCCATACCTCTGGCAGCCATTGGTTCACTTGTGGCACTGATTATTACCAACAACAGTTTGCTCAATGCCAACACACTCACCGGGTTCCTGATTCTGATCGGCGTGGTAGTCAACAATGGGATTATTCTGATCGATTACACCAACATCCTTCGTCAACGTGGCTTCAGGCGTTCACGCGCACTGATGACTGCCGGACTTTCGCGTGTTCGCCCGATTCTGATTACGGCCATTACAACTATTGTAGGAATGCTTCCGCTAGCCATGGGCGATGCCGAATATGTGAGCGCGATTGGAGCACCTTTTGCCATTGTTGTGATTGGTGGTCTGGCTTTGAGTACGATACTCACCCTGGTATTCATCCCTACTTTTTATTCCGGATTGGAGAATGCCATAGAATGGTTTAAAGAGCAAAAAATGCGCATCCGACTCACCATGATTGGTCTGATGGCCGGATCTTTCGCACTCATTTACTTTAAAGTGGATTCAGGATTGTGGCAAATGCTCGACTTTATAGTGGTGATTATTTTGGTTCCCGGATCGACCTGGTTTGTGCTTAATAGTTTACGTAAAGCCGGAACCAAGCTGATCAGCGACGAGGACACGCTCCATATACGCATACAAAATCTGGTAAAAATTTATGACCGCGAAAGCCGGTTTGCCCGCGAATGGGAATCAGGCAAGAAAATACGCCGTCGTGCCGGTCTCGAAAAGCAATACCATTCTTTGTCTGAATTCGATTATCTGATCTGGCAAATTCCGGTTCTGGGGTTCCTCATTTATTTCTCTTACTTTTATCTGGATTCGGCTTTTTGGTCGCTTTGGCTTTCGGTTGGCATTGCACAACTTGCACTAAGCATGTGGAATCCATTTGGTTTTTACCTGAAAATCAGGGCTGAGAAAACTGAAAAGAAAATCCCGCTGAAACTCTTCAACATGGTGCGTATATTCCTGTTCTGGATTTTACCGGCAATTGAAACTTTCGTGGTTTGGAAGCTCGATAAAACCATCGGACTGGTAGTCACTTTTGGTATTTTGTGGTATCTGGCGTTGATTATTTCGGTTACATCCAAAAAATTATATCAGGAAAAAATTAACATCGACCGCATCACCGGACGTTTTGGAACTATGCGCCGCAGTTTGCTCCGATTGGTGAAACAAATACCGCTTATCGGTAAGCAACATCAGCCATTTAAGGCGCTGAATGGTGTTTCACTCGAAATTGGTGTCGGAATGTTTGGTTTGCTGGGACCTAATGGCGCCGGAAAATCAACCATGATGCGCATCATCTGTGGTATTCTGGAACAGAGCTACGGGAAGATCTGGATCAACGGTATCGACACGCAGGAAAAACGTGAAGAATTGCAGGGACTGATTGGTTATTTGCCTCAGGAATTCGGTACCTACGAAAATATGCCCGCCGAAGATTTCCTCGATTATCAGGCTATCCTGAAAGGACTGACCGATAAAGCAGAACGTGAGCAACGAATAGAATATGTGTTGAAAGCGGTACATATGTGGGAAAAACGTTCGGATAAAATCGGGTCATTCTCCGGAGGGATGAAACAGCGAATTGGTATTGCCCAGATTCTGCTTCATCTGCCAAAAATCATGGTGGTTGATGAACCAACTGCCGGACTTGATCCGCGCGAACGAATCCGCTTCCGAAACCTGTTGGTAGAGTTAAGTCGTGAACGTATTGTGATTTTCTCAACCCATATCATCGAAGATATCTCGAGCTCGTGTAACCAGGTTGCCGTTATCAACCGGGGACAGGTAAAATACCACGGTACACCTGCTGATATGGTGCATCTGGCCAAAAACATGATATGGCAGTTTGATTTGTCGGTTGCCGATTTTGAGCAGATGGAAAACAAACAACTGATTACCCATCACATGCGGCAGGGCGACCAGATCAGGGTGCGTTTCCTTTCGAAGAAAAAACCGACCGAAGATGCAATTATGGCTAATCCGGTTCTGGAAGACGCGTATTTGTGTTTAATCAAGGATTTGAATTAGAAGAAATAATCCAAAATCCAAAATAGAATAAATATGGAATCAACTATGAGTGTCGCCAATATTTGGACCTTGTTCCGGAAAATGGTGAAATACAACATGAAGGTAATTTTTGGCAACCGGTTTGTCTGGTTTGTGTTGGCTGCCATTGCCTTTTACTTTTTCATTGCAGTAACCAGTATCTACGATAACGACCAGATTAACGACGGCTTTATTTATGGACTACAGATTATGCCCGGAATCCTGCTTATTTTTTACCCCATGACCTTCGGAATACAGAATGACCTGGACACCGGAATTCTCGAAATATTGTTCGGAATACCCAACTACCGTTACAAAGTATGGCTGGTAAGGTTGGTATTGGTTTTTGTATTGGTTTTTCTGATGATGATCGGACTGACAGCGATGAGCTACTTTTTACTTGCCCCAGTCAATGTTTTTGATATGACCTGGAATGTGATGTTTCCCATCTATTTTCTTGGTTCACTGGCCTTCCTGTTCTCTACGCTCATTAAAAACGGAAACGGAACAGCAGTGGTAATGGTGATTATTGGGGTTATCCTGCTCATAATTTCCAATGCCCTCGAACGAACCATGTGGAACATTTTCCTGAACCCTTTTGATATCCCGAACCGACTCAACGAAATGGTTTGGCAGGAAATCACCATGAAAAACCGAATTTTTCTGGCCATTGGTTCGCTACTTTTCGTTCTTTATGGATTGTTTAATCTACAGAAAAGGGAGAAGTTTATTTAGAGACAAGGAAAAGAAATGGGGAAAAGGTAAAGTTGGATTTCTACAAAAAAAATCCGGTCTCTCAACGAGGCCGGATGTTTTTTTTGAATCTGCCGTCGAATACGAACAGATCGATAAACAATTTATCTAGTTCAAAAAAAGAGCGGAGGCGAATCTGAACTTTTAAATGGCTCTGTCGATTATGATGGTTTTTCCATTCCACTCAGGACTAGTCTTTACCCATCCTCCATTAATTCAAACGTTCGCTTCGTCACTCGATGGCGTATACGTGAGATTTTATTTTTTGTGCCAGACCGGGAGACTTTTTTTACAGTTAAAAACAACGGGAATGAAATAAACTAAAAAATCCGTCAATGGCGGTAATGACAGATTCTTAAAATAGTTAGATTCTTTAAGATTTCAGCGAAACATGAAATAGCAAACTGCTAATGAGGTTTTCCAATTCCATGTTTTTCGACCAGATGCCGGATAATATCATCGGATTCGTTGATAAACGATCCATCTTCGAGAATGATAACCGGGCAGCTTTGATTGGCTTCACCGATCAATTCGATAATTGCAGGACGAGGTTTGGGGAAATCAACGTAACTGACTTCCAACTCTGTGCGAAGTCTTGGATAAAACGATAGAATTCCTTCCAGCATAGTACAAGGCGGACAAATATACCGGGCATCCGCATTTCTGTTGATGTCCTGAAAATCGGGTTTTAATAAAAATAGTTTCTTCATGGGACTTTTTATTTTTCTGATTATTAACTATCAAACAAATCAGAAAGGCTTTTAGTTTTTTGATTTTTCTATCCGGTTAATCGAGTTTATCGTAACCGGATTAAGCAAATATTGTCCCTTTGACTTTTGTGCCTGAATTTTTCGAACCACCTTCATTCCTTTGATCACCTTACCAAAGGCGGCGAATCCTTGTCCGTCGGGATTGCGTTTTCCTGCAAAATCCAATTCCGGCTGATCACCGATGCAAATGAAAAAGCTACAGGTCGCTGAGTTGGGGGTGTCCCGTGCCATAGACAAAGTTCCATCCTGATGGTTGATTCCCGATTTTTGGGTAGTTTCTATGTCAATTGGCTCAAATTGTTTAGCTCCGGGAACATCTCCTCCCTGAATCACTTCTATTTTTATGGCTCGTTCCTTTTCATTTTCCGGATTACAAACCCTAAAAAAGTTGGTTCCATCGTACAATTTCTGATCGACGTATTTCAGAAAATTGGCTACAGTTAACGGCGCTTTATCGGGATACAACTCAAGCTGAATATTTCCCAGCGAAGTTTTGATCAGACACGAAGTCGCTTTTTGCGAAAATGAATTCAGTGAAAAAAGTAAAAAGAAAATTGCAAAAAGTGTTTTCATAGAGCGAGTGTATTACTTGTTATTTTGAACACATTTCAATTGATAAAGAATTTCTCTGTTCGTTTTTGGTTTCTGGTATCCACTTCGAGCAAATAAATTCTACTTCTTAATTGATTGATTTCAATTCTTGAATCTTGAGCTGGTATCAATCCCTTCAGGAAAGTTTTGCCGTTCAAATCAACAATCCGGAAAGTTTCGTCTCCGGAGAATTGAGGCAGGATCACCCGAATGTTCCTCATTTTATAGTCAGGAATGATTTGAATTTGCCTGAGTATTGAGAATTCTGAAATTGGCACAACCTTGTCAGCTTTGGCAATCAGCCATTGCAGCGGATCGAATTGAACCGAATCAATTTTTGATGTTGAAATCACAAATTCCTGATTTTGCATCGTATGGTAAAGTCGCAAATCGGTATAATTTCCGTCCTTCCAAACCCTGACCGGAACATGCATTTCGAAAAAATCAACCGATGAATGCGTAGGTGCTTGACGAATCCGCAGTTTTTGTTTTCCCAAATCAGCATAGTCGGTAAAATAGGATAACTGATAAGTTGGATAACCCTCGCCATAATACCAATCCTTAAAATATTCAGTCAGGGAAGTGTCCGCAACAGTTTCCATGTGCGTAACGAATTCTTCCTGAGTTGCAAAATCATTGGCGACAGCTGGGTCGGTCAGGTAATTATTCATGCCTTTGAAGAACAATTCGTCACCCATTTCCCAACGAAGCATGTGCAGCAAATAGGCGCCTTTCGAATATGACAAGCGGCTATTGAAAATCCGCGAAATACTTGTGGTATCGGCTACATAAACGGAACCAGCCGACGAAGAGGTGATTTTTTTGATTGTCAGTTCTTTCCATATTGGCCAGAAATATCCGTCCTTAAGTTTTTCATAAACAAGTCCGGTCATGTAGGTTGCAAAGCCTTCGTTCAGCCAGATGTCGTGCCAACTTGCAAGTGTAATGTAATCGCCAAACCATTGGTGAGCCATTTCGTGAGCCACCAGATCGAAGTCCAGACTATACATGAAACTCATTGTTTGATGCTCCATTCCGCCCTTCCAG
>JBBQMW010000044.1:0-25552 GCA_038329265.1 Bacteroidales bacterium
TTGACATGGATAACAGCTTTATGGAAATCGAAAATAATTTGAAATCAATAAAGGAAAAAAGGAATCAAGTCGCCATGATACAATCAGAAGGCGGAAAGAACAGGAAACAGGCCATTATTGAAGACATTAAATTGCTGGACAATATGGTAGAAGAAAACAATAAAAAAATTGCCGATTTGGAACAGAAACTAAAAAAATCGGGTTTGAACGCAAAGACTTATGAAAAAAGACTTCAGGGTTTAACTGAAACCATCGAAAGCCAAAATGTTGAAATTGCTGAATTGAAGAAAGTAGTTGAAACCAAAAATATCACTTTGGCCGAAATGGATTCAAAAATTCAAAATTTAAATTCAAACATGGCACAACAGGCTGACACCATCAGTTACAAGCAAAAAGTAATTGTTGATAAAACTGACAAACTTAACACAGCTCATGTTGTACTTGGAACTTACAAAGAATTAAAAGAAGATGGCATCCTCGACCGCGAAGGCTCAATTCTTGGAGTTGGCGGCAACAAAGCAATTCAGGAAAATTTTGATTCAAAATATTTTACAGAACTGGATATTCGCAAAACAAAAACAATCACTGTGAATGCAAAAAAAGCTGTAGTAATTTCAGAACATCCGAACAACTCCTACAAGTTAGTTGAAGAAAACGGACAGATTGCATACCTGCAAATTGAAAATCCGGAAGAATTCTGGAGAATCTCAAAATATGCTGTGATTCAGGTAAAATAGATGATCAGGATGTGTTAATATTTTAAAAATTATTCAAATTATTCAGAATCAGAAAACATCAATTCGTTGAGAGTATTACTAGTGTTTAAGGCTGTTCCGGGTTTTCCGGAGCAGCCTTTTTTGTATACTAATTTATTAAATGTCAAATAATTCCCAGCGATTTTCCAACTTTAATAAACGCTTCAACCGCCTGATCGATCTGAGGTTTTGTATGAGCGGCTGACAATTGAACCCGAATTCGTGCCCTTCCTTTTGGCACCACTGGGAACACAAATCCAATCACATAAATGCCTTCTTTCAGCAATTCATCGGCAAATTTAACAGCCAACGGAGCATCGTAGATCATAACTGGAACAATGGCCGTAGTTCCCTTGACCAAATCAAATCCGGCAGTTTCCATTTTGCTACGGAAATAGCTCGCATTTGCCATAGTTTTTGCCGGAAGTTCAGTCGATCCACTAAGCATTTCAATCACTTTTAACGTGGCGCCAACAGTGGCAGGAGCCAGTGTATTCGAAAACAAATAAGGGCGAGAACGCTGACGGAGCATCTCGATTATCTCTTTCCGTCCCGATGTGCAACCGCCGTTTCCTCCACCCAAAGCTTTTCCAAAGGTCGTAGTAATAATATCGATTTTGCCCATAAGTCCGAAATGCTCAGCCGTTCCGCGTCCGGTTTCGCCGATATAACCCGACGCATGAGATTCGTCGACCATAATCAGGGCATCATATTTCTCGCAAAGGGCAACAATTTCAGGAAGCTTGGCTAAATCACCATCCATCGAAAAAACACCATCAGTCACTACCATGCGGTATTTCAGCGATTGAGCCTCTTTCAGACAATTTTCCAATTCAGTCATGTCAGAATGTTTATACCTGGCGCGCTGAGCTTTGCACAAACGCACACCATCAATGATTGACGCATGGTTCAACTCATCAGAAATGATTATGCTATCTTCGCCCAGAAGAGGCTCGAAAACGCCTCCGTTGGCATCGAATGCCGCACAATACAGAATGGTATCTTCAGTACCCAAAAATTCCGACACTTTTTGCTCCAGTTCTTTATGAATTTGTTGGGTTCCACAGATGAATCGTACTGATGAAAGTCCAAATCCCCATGTATTCATCGTTTCCTGAGCCGCTTTAATCACTTCAGGGTGATTGGCCAAACCAAGATAATTGTTGGCACAAAAATTTAATACCGGTCTATTTCCTGAAACGGTAATCTGCGAACTCTGCGACGAGGTGATAATCCGTTCGTTTTTGTACAAACCTTGTTCCTTCAATTCCTGAAGTGTTTGAGCTAAATCTTGTTGTATTTTTCCGTACATGGTCTGAATAATTAATTTGAAAGCAAAGTAATGGATTCACCCGCTTAAAAAAAGTGATAAAAAACAGTCAGAATTTCTTATTAAGGATTTCTTCGTTTTACAATTTCATGCAATATCGCGATTTTCGGACCAAACCAGAAAAATATCAACCCATTTTCCGAAAACTTCAAAATAATCCTGATTTTCTGAACTAATCCCCTTTTTTTTTCATTATTTGGCTGAAGTTTTCCTGAAAATATAAAAGTTCGATTCGATGAAGACATTGGTTTTGACGGGTATCGGAAAAATAGAACTCATTGATCGGCCTCAACCTCAGATTAAAAATCAGGATGAAGTGCTGATCCAAATAAAATCAGTAGGCGTGTGCGGTTCGGATGTTCATTATTTTACGGAAGGAAAAATCGGTTCTCAGGTAGTCGAATTCCCGTTTGCGGTAGGTCACGAATGCTCAGGATTGGTGATTGAGACCGGATCTTCGGTAAGTCGGGTAAAAGTTGGCGATCTGGTTGCTGTTGATCCAAGTATTCATTGCGGAACCTGCGATCAGTGTTTGGCTGGCCGTCCACATACCTGCCGCAACAATCGGTTCCTTGGCTGTCCGGGACAAATTGAAGGTTGCCTCGCCGAATACATTGTGATGCCCGAATTTACCTGTTTCCCGCTGAATGAAAAGTTTGACCAAACTACAGGAGCACTGATTGAGCCTTTAACCATCGGAACCTATTGTGTTGAACTGGCAAAAACCGATTTTCAGGATAAAAACATAGGAATTTTCGGTGTCGGACCTATCGGGCTAAGCGTTTTGATGGTCTTGAAAACCAGACAAACCGGCACGATTGTATGCTTTGATCCTTTGGATTTCAGGAGAAAAAAAGCATTGAAACTTGGGGCAGATTATTCAATTAATCCATTTGATTCCAATGTATTTGAAACAACCCTTGCTATTGAGCCACTATTGCTGGATGTGGTTTTTGAGTGCAGCGGTCAGCAAAAAGCGGTTGATGATGCTACCCAAATTTTGAAACCCGGTGGGAAACTTATGTTGGTTGGGATTCCTCCTGAAGCAAAGTACACGTTCGACATGGATATCATGAGACGTAAAGAGCTGTCTGTTCAGAATGTCCGCCGCCAAAACCATTGCGTCGAACAGGCTATTCAACTCATTGAAGATGGATTACCTATTGCGCAAATGGTAACTCATCATTTTGCTCCGGAAGATACCCAGCAGGCATTCGAAATGGTTTCGAATTATCAGGACGGAGTGATTAAAGCGATGATCGATTTCACCCAACAATAAATCTTTTGCCAAAATGCAGAAGAATGGTCAAAAATGTTGCACGAAAAATAGTTTTTCATTTATTTTCGGCCCTGAAGTATTACCAATTTTTTTCATATAATTGCAGTAAAAATATCTATCAATGAATCCAAGTAAGCCCAGAGTAATTAAGGATTACGACAAACTCGATCCGGAAATTCAGGAAAAAATTAAACTTGAATACCCCAGCGGATACAGTGAAAACTTAATCTATTTCAACAACAAGGAGGGTAAGCGGGTCAGTGCATTGCCTTTCGAAACAGATGATAAATATTATCTGGTAAGGATGACAATCTTCGAAGCTGAGAAAATCATCGAAGAAGATGATGATTACGACAGCACCGGTTCGCTTAAAGACAGTGCTAAAGAAGAATACGAAAGCAAATATGCCGACGATGAATTCCTTACTGCCGACACTGAAGAAGCCGAAGAAGTTGCTGATGAAGAATTCGACGACAACGAAGATGACGAGGCAGATGATGATGACGAAGATTAGTTCATTTCAATTACCGAATATAATAGTCAGTTATTGATATCGTTAGTTCAAAAATCAACAACTCTGCCCAAGACCTAATTGTATGTTGTATCAGGATGTTGAAAAAGCAGAATGCCTTTTCACTCCTGAATGCACTACGGTCAGAATTCAACTGAAATCTCCCCTACCCCAACATCTCTTTTGTCGACAACAATCCACAAGCCGCGTAAATATCCTGTCCACGGCTGGCTCGGATGGTGGTTAGAATGCCTTTTTCATTCAGTTTTTCCTTAAATTTCTGAAGGGTATTTTCATCGGTTCCTTCGAGCGGAGTGCCGGGAATGGGATGAAACCGAATGAGGTTGATGCGGCATTTGATGCCATTCAGAATTTTTGCCAGTTCGGCCACATGACGAGACGAATCGTTCAATCCTTTAAACACAATGTACTCGAACGAAACACGTCGCTGCCGGCCAAAATCCCAGCTTTTAATTTCGCGAATCACTTCTGCCAGCGGATACGCAACCTGAACTGGCATAAGTTTTTGCCTCTCATCGTCGAATGGAGTGTGCATACTCACTGCGAGATGCGCTTCCGACTGATTCAGGAAAGTGAGCATTCCGGGAACAATACCAATGGTTGAAACCGTAATCCGGCGCGGGCTCATGGCAAATCCCCATTCCGAAGTCAGTATTTCGAGACTTTTCAGAACTTCTTCCAGATTATCAAAAGGTTCGCCCATTCCCATGTATACAATGTTGGTTACCTCGTTCCACTCCGGAATATTGCGAATCTGGTTTACAATTTCACCTGCTGTTAATTGTCCCTGAAAACCTTGTTTGCCGGTCATACAGAACAAACAGCCCATCTTGCAACCAACCTGCGACGATACACAAACCGTCTTTCGGTCGTCATCCGGAATCATTGCAGTTTCGATAAATTTACCCTGAAACGTAGGAAAAAGGTATTTTTTTGTTCCGTCAATGCTCTCCTGAACTTTGGTCGACTTAACCAAGCCAAATTCGTATTGGGCACTCAACAGTTCACGCGCTTTTTTCGAAAGGTTGGTCATTTCTTCAATCGACGATACGTCTTTCTGATAAAGCCATTCAGCCATTTGCTTGCCTGTAAACTTTGGCAAACCAAGTTCAATTGCCAAAGCAGTCAGTTCTTGAAGTGATTTTCCGAAGAGCGGAGTTTTTGATTCCATCATAGCTGTTTTTCCGATTGCAAAAATACAAAACTAAAGGACAAGTGAAGTAAAATCATCCGACAACAGAATTATTTGAATTTAAATTCAGGAAATAAAAGGAATTTCGGTGCAAAAAAAACACCGGATAATTTATATGGCAATTATTTTTGTTAAGTTTGCCAATCATACGCAACCTGAATACCCAAAAGTTCATCTTCAATAAAAAACCAAATAACATGCACTTAAAAAAATACCTTTTGTTGCTGGCAACTGCTGTATTGTTGTGCAGCGATTATTATCCCGTTTCAGGATACATCCCTGTTTTAATGGACCGTGCTGAAATGGAGCGTGCAGTAAAGCTCGAGCCGCCCCGGCCAATGATCGATCCGGGGAAAATTTACTACAAAACCCCCTTCCTGTTTATTGTTGAAAAACACAAAGGTGTGCACATCATCGAAAACAGCAACCCGTCCAATCCTGAGAAAATCGGTTTTATACACATCGACGGGGTTCGCGATATTGCCATGAAAAATGATGTGATGTATGCCGATAATGCAGTCGATCTGATTGCTGTTCAACTAAATGCTTCGTACACATCGGTAACTGTAAGCAAACGTTTTAAAAACTATTTTCCTGAAATGGTTGCTCCCGATGGCAGCGGGTTCTTTCCATACGGTTACAAGAAACGTCTTGCCAATTCAGTCATTGTTGGCTGGAAAACTAACAACTCAAACCGATGAACCGAAAAAACATTATACCCGGCCTATTCCTGATAATTCTGGCAATTGGCTGTTCTATGAACGATGGAAATTCGAATTTTTATTCTGATGGTGGTATGGGAACAGGTCAAGGTGGCTCAATGGCCGGGTTCACCATTATTGGCGATCACCTTTATACAATTGGTGGCTACAACCAGCTAAAAGTGGCCGACATCAGCAGTCCTTCCAATCCGGTTTACAAAAAATCATTCAGCCCCGGGTTTGGTATCGAAACGATTTTTCCACGAGGCAAATACCTGTTTCTCGGCTCGCAAAGCGGCATGTACATTTACGATGCTACCGATGCAGAAAATCCACAAAGATTATCCTTTTACCAGCATATTTTTTCTTGTGACCCTGTAGTTGCCGACGAAAGGTTTGCTTATGTTACCATGAATTCGGTGTGGGGAAACTGCGGACAAAACACAAACCTGCTCGAAATCGTTGACATCTCGGACTTGAGAAATCCGAAAATGGTTTTAAGCAAAGGTATGAACAGCCCACGCGGCCTGAGTATCCAAAACGATACACTGGTTGTTTGCGACAATGGGTTGAAAGTATATAAAGTTTCTGATGACCGGAAAAACGTAACCCTGTTAAACGAATTTAACATCAAAGCCACCGACTTGATCAGTCTGGGAAACAACTGGCTGGTAATTGGCGATGATGGCTTTTATCAATATCAAATCAAAAACAACGAAATCAAACTATTAAGTTCCATTTTAAAAGATTAAACAATGAAAATCATACCGTTCATCCTCCTTTCTATTTTAACATCAACAATGGTTTTTGCACAGGAAGAGCAAGTTTTTAAACGTGAAAAAATACTCAGCATCGTGCCGCAATATGTCTTTCAGAATGGATTCCGCGTAGATTATGAGTTTACCTTGCAGAATAACCGGAAATCGTGGCTGCAATTCTCACCCGAACTATTCATTAGTACTGATGGCAACAACATGACTTCTGCCAATTACACCAGCATGAGGGGTATCGGACTGGAAGTACACCACAAATATTTCATGAAAGAACCCAACGAACGTTATGGCTTTTATTTTGCCTATGGCGGTGGACTTCAGTTCTTTGGAATTAAAAACGACCAGAACGTTCAATTCAATTATTCTGAATACAATACGAATTATATAAGCTACAAAACAGAAGAAGTGAACACAACCATAAACCGCGTGCTGCTAAATTTTGTCATTGGAAAGCAAGTCATTCGTTACCAACCATTTATCATTGATTATTACCTCGGGGTTGGTTTCAGGTACAGTATGGATAAAAATCTGGAACTAATGGAAACCTACAATCAAACCTGGTTCGACAATGGCTACTCGGGTTCGCTGCTAGTAGCCGGATTGAAGTTTGGTTTCAACTTCGCCAAGTAAAGAAATAATTAAAAATAGATTTCAGCCAAAATATTTTGGTACGGAATGCCCCTGGAAATGAGCAAGTCGCGCACTTCAACAACCATCAAAGCCTTGCCGCAAAGAAAATAGTTCATATCGCATGGAAGATCAGTCATTTCTTCCAGATATTTGGTAACCCGACCCGGGAAAACATTACACGATTGTTGCTGAGAGCAACAGCGGATGTATCGATCGCCCATCGCCCATTCGAATTCGTCCTCAAAATAAAACTGGTCGACTTGCCGAACGCCGTGAATCAAGGTTTTATTTTCTGACATTCCGGAGCGGAACATGCTGTAAAACGGGGCAATTCCGGTTCCGGTGGCAATCCACCATGCATGCTTTTTCCCATCTTTAAAACTTCCGTAAGGTTTGCATGTCCATATTTTCATTCCGGGAATTAAACCGGCCATCCATGGTGTTAAAAGTCCATCATCTTTCACATTGAAAAGCACACTGATTTCGGGTTCATCATTTCCGCTGCAAATGCTGTAGATTCGGGGTGCCATTGCGGGATCTGCCGCTATTTTTACCACCTGACCCGGATGAAAATCGTGTGTTCTTTCCCAGGATATCAGATGCACTTCCGGAGCTATTTCCCGATTTCCGGAAATGGTAACTTCAACGAGTTCAAGCTTATTTTTTTTATATTCTTCGGCTTTTCCCATCACTAAATCGGATTGAAAATCCATAAAATTCCAATAGCAATGGCAAGAATAGCTCCGGAAAGTGTGAACCATTTCAGGAAAACCTGTTTGTCTTTTACAACCGACTGAAATGCGACAAGTCCGAGCAGATATGCAAAGATCATCATGGCCAGAATTGTGCCCGAAGCAAACGCGACAATATAAATTACCGATGCCATGACTGTTGGAAGCGCCAGTGACGGCAGAAGTGCAAACAAATGACTGAATCCGGCAAATCCATGAACAATCCCGATGGATAATGCAGTGAAAGAATTCTGTTTTACAGTGCCGTTCGGCTGATGCTCGTGACCATGATTTTGTGCCGCCACAGGGGTATGATTGTGAAGATGCTTATGAGAATGAGCATATAAAAAAGGCTTGTTGTGGAAATGAGGATGTGGCCTGTTCCGGTGTTTATGGCGAATATAAATGCGCAGAATAGCCCAACTACCAATACCAATTAGCAAAAAACCAATCACAGTTTCAGAGTGTTTCGAGATGGCTTCGACAGGTAAAAACTCCTTAAAAAGTATAAATAAACTACCAATAAGCAACATTCCGATGGTATGCCCCAAGCCCCAGGAGAAACCAATTATCCACGATTTTTTACGGCTGTCGATTGCCAGTGGGGTAACTGCGGCCAAATGATCTGGACCTGTAACAACGTGAGCCATACTGGCAATAAATCCGGTAATGAATATAAGCATTGCACCTTTTTTAATGTGTACAATGTAAGTATTTATATTTATACTTTCTGAATAGGATTTTAGACTTTTATCACTTCAATGTAAACTTTTCGTTCAATCCTGAGGTTTAAAAGTAAATGTGTAAACCTGAAAATAATATTGCTCTATTTTTGCATACTCTTTGAAAAACAGTAGAAATCTTAAAAATGAATCCTTTAAAAGAAGATGCCCAACAAGTTGGCTCAATTTTGCTTGAAATTGGAGCATCACTAATGAGTTCCGGGGCCAGTACCCACCGAACCCGAATTACCATGGAACGAATTGCAAAGGGTCTTGGTTATGGAATCGAGTTGCTGATTACACAACGCGCTCTGATGCTTACCATCATTGAAAAAGACCAGTCCCATTTCTTCAGTCGGATGAAACGGATTTCGCCCCACGGGGTAAATTTTCGGGTTGTAAGCGGAATCAGTCATTTAAGTTGGGATGTGATGGAAAAGGATTACACTGTGGCCCAAATCTCCGATGAACTTCAACGTCTGAAAGCCCTTCCACATTATCCGCGATTGGTCGTGTTGTCTCTTGTTGCACTGGCAGGATCAGCTTTTTGCCGCATTTTTGGTGGTGGTTACATCGAAATGATTGTAGCTTTTGTGGCAACATTTGCAGGTCTTTTTATTCGTCAGGAAGCCATGCGGGTCAAGTTCAATCCGTATGTCTGCGTTTATTTTGCAGCATTTACAGCCTCATTTATTGCCGGAATGGCCGCGCATCTCAAAATTGGGGCTGAACCCGACAAAGCGTTTGCAACTTCGGTACTCTTCCTGGTTCCCGGAGTTCCGCTTATTAATTCGGTTACCGACTTGATGGACGGGAACATTCAAAACGGCATGGTTCGCGCTATGAACGGATTGATGATTGCATTTTCGATCGCGATGGGACTTTTTTCCGCCAAAATGATTTTAAATATCTAAGATGATACTTCTCGAAATAATTACAAAAAGCTTTTGGGCAGGCATTGCTGCCATTGGGTTCGCCATTCTTTTTAACGTTCCCAGACGGGTAATTTTTCCCATTTGGACTCTAGGTGCCATAGGTGGACTGATTAAATTTACGGCTATGAATTTTGACATCGGGATTGTTTTTGCTTCATTTTTAGGTGCGACTGTCATCGGAATTGTTAGCATTCAGATGGCACACATGCGAAATAGTCCACCTCTGGTATTTTCAATTCCATCAGTTATACCAATGGTTCCCGGTGTTTTTGCCTACAAAATGATGCTCGGAATGATTGCACTTACAAACATCGAAAACACCGATGCCTATTTAAAAACGCTTATTGAAACCGTCAATAACGGTTCAAAAATGATGTTTGTTCTGATTTCGCTTGGAATTGGAGTTGCAATTCCGATGCTGATTACGCGAAAAGAATCGATCAAAAAATCAAGCTTCAATAAGAAAAAGAAAGTAACCGTATAAATTTAGTTCAGTTTATAAACTTCTGCTTCTGCCAGAAAACAACAACACCTGGAAGAATTCCTTACGTCAAAAGTCCACATTTATTTCTGAATCAAATTTGTCTTCCGGCATTGCAATTATTTTAAGGTTCTTGTCTTGATCAATTCAATTTGCTTTTCAGCGTATTTTTCAATTTCCATATCTGCGCTTTCGGCAGTATACAATTCGTCCAAATTCAGTGCATTTGACTTGTTCTTTGAATTTCTGATCATTTCGATTTGAAGTGATGTATATTTATCAACCTGCGCATCGGCTCCCTGAGCTGTCAGTAGTGCTTCCTCTACAAGACTCATTTCTGTAGTCAGAGTTTCGTTATTCAGTACTACTAATTTTTCAGCACCCGTTTCGCTTTGGTTCACTTTCTTTTCGTCAATTGTGGCATTAATATTTATTAAGCCAATCGTTGCAAGAATAAATATTGCAAGTAATGTTTTAATGTTCGTTTTCATAATTTTCATCTTTTAATTGTTTGTTTGCCGACTTTCGTTGCCGGCTGTTTCTGTTTTTGTTTCACTATTAAGACAGCGGAACAGCCCGGAAGTTACTTTTTGAACAGTTAATTAAAAGATAAGCTTATCTTAAATATATCTTAATGGATTTACAATTGTTGGCTGAATGTTAAGAATGGCGCGGGGAACAATGTTTTAAAATTGGAAGGAAGCTGATCGAATATGCCAAAAACACACGAACCACTACCCGACATCGATGCATAAACTGCACCTAAATCATAGAGCGTTGCTTTTACATGCTCAATCTCCGGATAACTCTGAAATACAGACGATTCGAATTGATTAGCAATTGTATTCTTCCATTTCTGAACCGGCTGACTGAGTAATTCAGGCAATGAACCTTCCGACTTTTTCGGCACAACAAACTGAAAGGCTCGCGCGGTTGAAACTTCAACCGGGGGCTTTACCAGAATAATGAAAAGTCCGTTAATTGTCATGTTTACTATGTTCATTATCTCTCCTCTTCCAGTAGCATAAACCGGATTATTCAGGATAAAAAATGGACAATCGCTACCTAAACGAGCTGCATATCCGATCAGTTTTTCCTCCGAAATATTCAGATTGAACGTTTTATTCAGCATTCGGAGCATAAATGCAGCATCTGAAGAGCCCCCTCCGAGGCCTGCACCAAAAGGTATATTTTTATGCAAATGAATTTTCAGGACAGGAAGTTCGAAGTCATTTTGCAAAAGCCGATAAGCTTTGATTACCAAATTTGCTTCCGGATCACCCGAAATTGGGATGCCACTTGTAGAAAACTCAAATTGGTCGGCAACCACAAACTCGAGAACATCAGTCCAGGCAACCGGATAGAAAACAGTCTCGAGATTATGAAACCCATCCGATCGTTTTTCGGTGACATGCAATCCGAGATTTATTTTAGCGTTTGGAAATGAAATCATATAGCAAAAGTAGGAAATATCAACGATGAGTTATGAGTTGTGAAATATAAATCTGTAATTTGCATCCCTTAAAAATACAAGAAATGGTAAATACTCAGAAGCAAAAAATCCAAACAATAGTGATGGATTATACGATCATGCTCACAGGGCTTATACTCTATGTTTTATCGTGGACGCTTTTTTTAGTGCCTGCACAAATTACAGGCGGTGGAATAAGCGGTTTGGCTGCAGTTATTTTCTACAGCACTAAAATTCCGATCGGGTTGACTTTTTTTGCAATCAATGTAGTGCTGGTATCCGTTGCCCTGAAAGTTCTGGGTGCAAGCTTTGGAGTTAAGACTATTTTCAGCATGGTGATGCTAACCCTGTTGTTTTCCATTCCGCAAAGTGTATTTCCTAAATCAATTATCGAGGATAATTTTCTCTCGGCAGTTTTGGGAGGAATGATGGGCGGAGTAGGTATCGGTCTGGTTTTTTCGAGAGGCGGCAGCACGGGTGGAACAGACATTATTGCCATGATCATCAACAAATACAAAAACATTAGCCCGGGACGCATCATCATGTATTGCGATGTAATTATTATCGGGTCGTCGTATTTTTTGGTTCACTCGCTGGATAAAATGGTTTACGGGTTTGTATCAATGGCGGTAGTCTCCTATACACTCGATGCCTACCTAAGCGGCTCAAACGCATCGGCTCAAATTTTCATATTCTCAAATAAGTACGACGAAATAGCTGACTTTATCAACAATGAATCGAGACGAGGAGTAACAATTTTAAGCGGAACAGGCTGGTATACCCAACAAGATGTGAAGGTTTTACTAACAGTAATCCGTAAGAAAGAAACCAGCATTCTTTTCCGGAAAGTAAAAGAAATTGATCCTGATGCCTTTATCTCGATGGGCAGTGTCATGGGAGTTTATGGAGAAGGATTTGATAAAATAAAGAGTTAAACTTTTCGTTTAACTCTCATGTTAATAAGCACACAACAAATCTGATTTGACTCTTTTCAAAATCGGAAAACGATAATGAATTAACTAAAAATGAGCATCAATACACAACAAAAAATCAGCATAATAAAAAAGGTCCTGATCTGGGCATTTTCCGGCATAATTATTCTGCAAGTCATCTATTTCTACATCGATTATTACGAAACTAAGCGAATTGAGCGGGAAATGGCCAAGCAGGTAGAAGTAAAACGTCCTGAGCCAGTCATGCTGTTTAACCTTCCAATCGACTCATTCACTGTAATTCCAGGGCAAATACGTTCCGGACAAAACTTATCGGATCTGCTTTTGAGCAAAGGCGTTTCAATGACAAGGGTTGATGAAATCTCAAAAAAGTCAATTCTGACCTTTGATGTCCGGAAAATGAAGGTAAGGAATTCATTTTACTATTTAATGAATAAAAAAGATCCATCTAAATTGGATTACTTGATCTACGAGATCAATCCAGTCGATTATGTGGTCTACGACTTAAGCGACAGTATACGGATTTACAAGGAGAAAAAACCAATAATTACCCAAATCAAAACCGCTAGCGGAGTGATTACTTCATCGCTGTGGAATACCATGAAAGCGCAGGCATTAGACCCCATGCTGGCCATGGATCTGTCGGATATTTATGCCTGGAGCATCGACTTCTTTGGTATCCAAAAAGGCGATAAATTCAGGGTCATTTATGAGGAAAATTTTGTATTTGGAAAATCAATCGGAATCGGACGAATTTTTGCAGCCCAGTTTGTACATGCAGGAGAAGATTTTTACGCGTTCAGTTTTACCCAAAACAACGAGGATAGTTATTTTGACGACAAAGGAAAAAGCCTAAAAAAGGCATTCCTGAAGGCCCCACTGAAATTCAGCCGTATCAGTTCTCAATTCTCGAATTCGCGCTTTCATCCGGTACTGAAAATTCACAGACCTCATCACGGAATTGATTATGCAGCACCAACAGGGACACCTGTTTTTTCGATTGGTGAGGGAACAGTCATTGCCAAAGCCTATCAGGCAAGTGGTGGTGGAAATTACCTGAAGATCAAACATAACTCAATCTATACAACCAGTTACATGCACCTGAGTAAATTTGGAGAAGGGATTTCTAACGGCGTTCGGGTCAAACAAGGTCAGATTATTGGGTATGTTGGTTCAACTGGATTATCATCGGGACCCCATCTTGATTTTCGAGTGTTCATGAGTGGAACTCCGGTAAACCCGCTCACCATTAAATCGCCACCGACAGAACCGGTTTTTGAGAAGAACATGAAGAATTATACCATTCATCGCGATTCGATGATGACCAAACTCAATACCATCAAGGATTTCTAATGTATCAGAAAAGAGGAATGAGAAAAAAGGAAACTCATTTAGTCATTCCTCTTTACTAATTTCTGTTGGCAAATGACTTTTCTGTTTTCATGATCTAAGTTTATTTGCCAAATCCCACAATACAATCCCCGCACTCACCGAAATATTGAACGAATGTTTGGTGCCGTATTGTGGGATTTCGATGGCTCCGTCGCAGCTATTCACCACGGTTTGCTGAACTCCTTTTACCTCATTCCCAAAAATGAGTGCCAATTTTTGTCCTTTTTCAGGTTTAAAATCGGGCAGCATGATGCTGTTTTCAACCTGCTCAACGGCAAAAACATGGTATCCGTCTTCTCTCAGTTTGGTAACAGCATCACAGGTATCAACAAAATATTCCCAGGGCACCGATTTTTCGGCATCGAGTGCCGTTTTGTGGATCTCAGTATTGGGTGGAGTGGCTGTAATTCCGCATAGAATCACCCTTTCGATGAGCAAAGCATCCGATGTTCGAAATACTGAGCCAATGTTGTTGCAGCTACGCACATTATCTAAAACAACAGTAATCGCAGTTTTTTCAATCCCTTTATATTGGTCAACCGACAGGCGGTCGAGTTCGCTATTTTTAAGTTTACGCATGTTATTGATTTCCCGTTTGACAATTTACTATTTACAATTCAAATACTGCTAGTTCCAGATAATTAGTAAATCGTAAATAACTAAATTGTAAATAACTAGATTTTTTTCCTCCTGATTGGCATCGACATGCACCTTGCTCCGCCACCTCCGCGGGCAAGTTCCGATCCGGGTATCGTTATTACACATTTTCCCTCCGGAATTTCACATTTCCCTGCTAACAAGTCCTTGCCCTGAATTATTTCAAATCCCTTAGCACTCAGTTGGTTCATGGTATGCACATTGCGCTCGTAACCAATCACCTTACCGGGAGCAAATGCCAAAAAGTTAGCACCGCTATGCCATTGTTCACGTTCCTGTGTCCAACTATCAAAACCACCTCCACATCGGATTGGCTCCATATCGATACCTAATTTCTTCAATGCTTTGGGCAGGTTTTTTTGTTCACTGATATCTATTACTTTCCCGTTTTTAACCTGAATATGAATGGTATGAAAACGATTGGTTCCCATAATCAGAGGTTCGTAAACCATGCAGGCATCACGATCCAAAAAAGTGAAAACCATGTCAAGATGAATAAAAGATTCGGGAGTATCAGGCAATTCCTGAATCAGAATGTGTTGCAGTCCCCCTTTTTTTGATTTAATATTCTCGAGTATATAATCGATTCCTTGCGTGCTGGTGCGAATTCCAGTTCCAATTACCAGAACATCTTCGCGTCCCACCTGAAAGTCGCCGCCTTCGATGGATATATTAGGGAAGTCCTGAATGCTCTGCGGAGTATTGGGATTAATCGTCGTAGTTTCGAGTAAAGGATGGTTGGTAAATATGGCATTCATAATTACTGCCTCGCGGTCGCGAACTTTGCTTGCCATTTTGCCAATCAGAACTTCATTACCAAACGACATGGACGCGTCGCGGGTAAACAAAAAATTATGCAATGGGCGCAAGCTGAACCGTTCCTGACTTAAATAACGGGTAAGGTTATTTCGTTCCAAAAACACGCCCTGAATCAATTGGCGCGCCAATTCCGGAGCGTGTTGAGCCATCAGGATAGGGTATATATCCATCGCACTTTCACTGACACAAATCTCTTTTAGTAAAGAGGTTTTGACCTGATCAATTTTCAAAATGTCTGAAAGAAGATCATTAACTTCAAAAGTAGAGGTGACCTTATTCAGCACACCTTTAAATGTAGAATACTCATTAGCTGCAACCGACAAATTAAGGATATCGCTGTAAAGAGCTCTTTCCGCATTTTCAGGAGTCATTTCTTCGACTTCCTGACCCGGTGTATGAATTATAACTCCTTCAAGTTCACCAAATTCAGAATTAACTTCGATTTGCATTTTATTTTCAGTCTGCATAATTTTCGTTTTATCCGTCAAAGATATAAACATTGAACTTTTGAAAACAGGAAACTTTTTTTATTCATTTCAGTTTTATAACATATCCTTATCTTTGACAAAGATTGCAGAACTTATGAAACGGTCGTTTATTTTGATTCTGGTAGGTTTAACTTTTGCTTTTGCTTCACAGGCACAAGAGCTGTTTTATACGCATCGTGACTCATTCGTTGTTGTAGATGGAGATACTTTGCCTCATTTTAATCTGTCGACCAAAACTGTTTATCCTGAACGAAAATTCAAAAACAGGTTTGATGAGCAGCAATACTGGCGGATGGTCATGCGGGTAAAGAAAGTATTGCCTTACGCAAAGGAAGCTGCAATTCTGATGCAAAAATATCAGACTGAAGTTTCTCCTGATGCCAGAGGGAAAGACCGCCGGGCCTACATCCGAAAAGCTGAAGATGAACTGATGAAAAAATATGAGGCGACTTTTAGGAAAATGTCAATTAACGACGGGAAGGTACTCATTAAGCTCATCGACCGCGAAACCCAATCGGTTTCGTATGACCTTATTCATGAATTAAAAGGCGGAGTTTCGGCAGTATTCTGGCAGGGCGTTGCACGTATTTTTGGAAATAGTTTAAAGACTGAATACGATCCTTTGGGAGAAGATCGCCAGATCGAACAAATTGTCAGGTATATTGAATTGGGGATTATCTGAATTACAAAGGCTAAAAGTGATCAGTGTTCAGTCTCAGTTGGCAGAACTAGCCGTGGGTTTGGACATCATAAATACTGAACACTGTGACTGAACAATGTGACTGAATACTGTGACTGAACACTATGACTGAACACTATGACTAAATACTGTGACTGAACACTGTGACTGAACACTCTGACTGAACACTGTGACTGAACACTCTGACTGAACACTGTGACTAAATACTGTGACTGAACACTGTGACTGAACACTCTGACTGAACACTCTGACTGAACACTGTGACTGAACACTCTGACTGAACACTCTGACTGAACACTATGACTGAACACTTTGACTGAACACTGTGACTGAACACTGTGACTGAACACTATGACTGAACACTGTGACTGAACACTATGACTAAACACTGTGACTGAACACTGTGACTGAACACTGTGACTGAACACTGTGACTGAACACTCTGACTGAACACTGTGACTGAACACTGTGACTGAATACTTTCCTCTTTCCTTTCCCTAATGCCTATTTCCCTTTCCCTTTCACACATTCCATAACTGTATAAATCAGAATCTTGAAGTCGACATAAAGGGAAATATTCTTGAGGTAAACCATGTCATATTGAAGGCGCTCAACCATTTCATCAACATCCGAAGCATATCCGTATTTCACCTGGCCCCAAGAGGTAATTCCCGGTCTTACTTTCTGAAGATGGGTAACATACGGAGCTTTTTGCGCAATCTGCTCAATGTAAAATTTACGTTCGGGACGTGGTCCAACCAACGACATCTCACCAAACAGAACGTTAATGAATTGAGGAATTTCATCTAAATGAGTTCTTCGCATAAACTGGCCAATTCCGGTAATACGACTATCGTTTGAACTTGAAAGCAACGGTCCGTTTGTTTCCGCATTTTTTACCATAGTCCGCAACTTGAAAATGGTGAATGGCTTCCCAAATTTTCCAACCCGTTCCTGATTATAAAAAATCGAACCGTTTGAACTCATTTTTATACCAATTGCCAAACCAATGAAAACAGGCAAAAGGATGATAATAGCCAATATCGAAAGCACTACATCGAGCAATCGTTTAATATTTTCCTGCCAAACGGGCATTAAACCATTCGAAATTTTAATCAGTGTACTACCAAAAATAGTATTGGTTTTGGCCTGATTTGTCAGCAGGTCGAATAAGTCGGGAACTCCCCAAACGGTATGGGTACGATTTTCGAGCAAGGTGAGAATTTCGCTCAACAACTTATGCTCCGAAGTCTCAATGGCAATAATGATTTCTTCGACTTTGTGCTCGTTGATTACCTTTTGCAGACTTTTATAGCTACCCAAATTTGGAGCATATTTTTCGAGCGGATAAGATGCCCGTTTGTCTACAGTCAAAAATCCAATAACCTTATTCCCGGCAGGTCGGGTTTGAGCCATCATGTCTTCAACCAAACGTACTGCTTTCTCATTTGCTCCAATCACAATGGTATTAAACCCGATGATTCGCTTGTGAATACGGTGAATCGACCGGGTTGTCAGTATCAGTCTGAACAGGTAGGTGAATCCGAAATGTAGCGCAAGCAAGGTAAAATAAAGGTTGTAATATTTCCGGTAATCCGGAATCCAGTCATTCAGTAAAAAGAGGAAAAAGATAACCGTAACGCCAGCAATTGATGTTGTAAATGTTTTACCTAGCTCGAGCAACCTCGATTTACGGTAAATATTCGAATATTGACCGGTAATGTAATAGATGGTAATCCAAAATGTAGGAATAAAAATCAGAGCCAGATAGAATTTACTGTCGAATTCTACTGGGATCTTATAGCCAAATTTTTCCGGCTCAATATAAAGCTTCCGGTAAACAAAGAATATGACCCAGCTGAGCAATGCCGCAAAAATATCGAATGCCAGATATCTGGCCACTTGTAGATTTTTATTCATAAAAAGGCTTTGGTTCTGATTACCTAGGTAATCAACGAACGCATCAACTCGAAAAATATTGCGGCAAAAATATACTTTTTAGCTTAAAAAGCTACTCCATTGAATCGCAGATGTTCCCGAATTTCATGGATAATCTGGACGCCATTCATGAGGTGGTCAAACGTATTTTCCTTTTTATCCTGATTTCGGATGAGCTGAATAAAGTTTTGTATGGCGATATATTCCTGATTCAATTGTGGATAGGCAGAGTAAAGAGGTTCTTGAAATTCAAATTTAGATTTTCCGTTCTGATCAAATACTTCGCAGTAACCGGGCGATTTTTCATACGAGATGGTCAGGTTAATCACACTGCCGTTGTCGTATTCAATGCGAAGATTGAGAATCAACTGTTCTCCTGATTTATTCAACCCAAAGATTTCGAGCTTTTTAAAATTGCTGCGAACCATTCGATTTAGCGCAACGACCAATAACAGCATTTCGTGCGACGGTTTTATAGCGACACAATCGAAACAAGTCCGCAAATTAATCAGGAGTGGTTTTTCATATTTATTTCTGAATGGATCGAAAAAAGGAAGGTAATTAAACCGGTTATAAATAAACGTGACAATCCCAGCCTCTTTTTCCAAACCGATCAGTTCTTTAATATCCCTTAAATCCAGATTTGGAATTGTTTTCAGATACAAATGTTTGCTTTTTCGCAAAATCATTTTGGTCAGATCGCTGCTGATACTTTTATCATTGAGAATCAGCAGAGCATCCGAAATGTCCATTAATTCAATGGGTCCCGACAATTCGGAAAAGCCTTCAGGAACGTTTGCATTTCCAGAGAAATAGACTCCGGAAAGTTTCGTTTCCGACATTATTTTAACCTGTTCCAGAAGTTCAGGATTGGTAGATTGATCGCCAAAAATTCCGAGCTTAATCATACTTGCAAAATAGGTATAAATTAAAAGTCGATCTATTGCCCGCCAAAATACTTTTCAACCTCGATTGTTAATATTGTTTGTTGTTGTGAATCGATTTCGAGCTATATTTGGCTAAAATTGAAAAAAGGATCAGATATGGAGCTTCAGGATACATTACGACACCAGGGTTTACGTAAGCGAATGGTGGAAGGTATTCGTATTAAGGGGATTAAAGATGAAAAAGTATTGGAGGCCATTGGTAAAGTGCCCCGGCATTTATTTATGGATAGCAGCTTTCTTCAATTTGCCTATAAGGATCAGGCTTTCCCTATTGGAGCCGGTCAAACCATTAGTCAACCATTTACTGTAGCAATTCAAACACAATTACTTAAAATTGAACGTTTCGAAAAAATTCTGGAAGTTGGCACCGGATCAGGTTATCAGGCTGCAGTTTTACTCGAAATGGGTGGCAGCGTATACACTATCGAACGTCAGAGAGAATTATACCTGAAAACTCAATCCATTCTTCCTCAAATTGGCTATAACCCCAAATTTTTCTACGGAGATGGCTATAAAGGATTGCCAACATATGGCCCATTTGATAAAATAATTGTGACTGCCGGAGCTCCTGCTATTCCAGAAGAACTACTCACTCAGCTCAGAGTTGGCGGAAGAATGGTAATCCCGATGGGGCCACCCGAAAAACAAACCATGTATGTGTTGGTCAAAACCAGTGATACCGAATATTACAAAGAATCGCATGGAACATTTGTGTTTGTCCCATTGCTAAAAGGCACAGATAAATAGTTCGAAATGACTAAAGTATTTAAAGTGACTAAAATTTGAATAGATGGAAAATAAGGAGTTTGGCAAACAATTGGAAAGGAGAACCAAAGTTTTTGCAATTAACATCATTAAACTGTCATCTTCACTTCCAAATACTCCGGAAGGTAGGGTCATTCGGAATCAAATCACAAAATCAGGAACAAGTATTGGTGCAAACTATAGGGAAGCAAACCGACCCAGAAGCAAGGCAGATTTTGCCAATAAAATCAGTATTTGTGAAAGTGAAACAAGCGAAACTGCTTATTGGCTGGAATTAATAGAAGAACTTGACTGGGCAGAAGCCCAGAAAGTTCATATAATAATGACAGAAGCTATTGAATTACTCGCCATTTATACATCAATTGGAAAAAATTTGAAATAAAAGAAGTTCGGAGTGTCTGAATTACTTATGGCACCTTGAACTTTAGTCACTCTAGTCACTTTAAATACTTAAGTCACTTTTTATGTTGCAGATAAAAAAATTCACTTTCAATCCCGTTCAGGAAAATACCTTCGTCGCTTACGATGAAACGGGTGAGTGCATCATTATAGATGCCGGATGCTATTTCGAAAACGAACGTCAGGAACTCGATCGGTATATTGCTGAAAAGCATTTAAAACCGGTAAAGTTGATTAATACGCATTGCCATTTCGACCATATCATGGGCATTACCCACTGCCGGATTAAATATAAAATACCATTCGAAATTCACCCTGACGAACAAATTTTGATTGAACAAGCCGGAGAACACGGTGATTTATTTGGCATCCCGATGGAACCGGTTGATGCACCTGATTCCTTTTTCAAAGAAGGTGACCGAATCACTTTTGGAAATTCGTATTTACAGGTTATTGCTGCACCGGGCCATTCGCCGGGTGGTGTTGTTTTTTACAATCCTGAACAAAAGATACTGATTGCAGGCGACGTTTTGTTCTACGGAAGCATTGGCCGCACCGACCTTCCAGGCGGAAGTTTTGAAATACTGACCGAAAACATTAAAACCAAACTGCTCACTTTACCCGAAGAAACAGTTGTTTATTGCGGTCATGGACCTGAAACCACCATCGGTTTTGAAAAGAAAAATAATCCGTTTCTGAATTAATAAACTTATCCAAATCTACTTTTATTGATTTGATCTAAAAAGAAGAATTTGATTATCTTTGGGTTATGAATACGATTAAACAAATAGAGGAAAAAATCAATCAGTTACCTCCCGAATATATTGGCGAGTTAGAACGCTTTTTAGATGAGTTAATTAATAAAACAAAAATTAATCAACCCAAAAGACTTAATCAAAATTGGGCTGGAGGTTTAAAGGATGTAAAAATGTCGTCGATCGAGTTGCAAAAAAAAGCTTTAGCCTGGAGACGGAAATGAAATACCTAATCGACACCAATATTTGGCTGGAGCGTTTATTGGATCAGGAAAAATCTGAGACAGTTTCTCTTTTCTTAGATCAAATCCCATTAGAAAATGTATTTGTAAGTGATTTCTCTGTTCATTCAATAGGTGTAATACTTTCCCGAAGCAAAAAATTTGATGTTTTCTCTAATTTCCTGAACGACTTATTTTTAAATGCCCAAATTGAACAGCTTTCACTGAGCCCTGGCGAATTAATGCATGTTATTTCGAATATGCAGGAATTCAACCTTGATTTTGATGATGCATATCAGCTTTCGGTTTCTCAAAAATATGATCTGGTTTATTGTAACCTTCGATAAAGATTTCAGCGCCAAGGGAATTCAAAAAATCGCCCACAAGAGTTTTTGAAGCAGTATGGATCAACAGAATGGGACTTCGCGATATCCTAACATAGCTTTTAGTTGCGTTTCATCGGGTACGTTGAAACTTTTCAGGTAATTATTTGCACAAATTGAAAGTTGAGTTTTTTGAAAGTGAAAAGCAATAAAAATCATTTTCAGGGAATTAAATTCTTCCTAAACTTGCACCCTCAAACAGAAACAAAATTTATAAAAATATGGCAAGCGATAAATTTGTAATGCGCCACATTGGGCCACGCGATCACGAAATTCAGGAAATGCTGAACATTCTCGGAGTTTCAACGCTCGACGAACTGATGAACCAAACTGTTCCGGAAAATATTCGTTTAAAAAATCCACTCCAATTGGAAGACGGATTGACGGAACGTCAGTATTTCCGCAAGATTCTGGCTTTGGCCGCAAAAAATAAAGTGTACAACACCTACATCGGCATGGGTTATTACGACACCATCACCCCGGCAGTAATTCTCCGGAACGTGCTCGAAAACCCTGTTTGGTATACCAGCTACACACCTTATCAGGCTGAAATTTCGCAGGGCCGGCTCGAAGCTTTGCTCAACTACCAAACCATGGTTTGCGATTTAACTGGAATGGAAATGGCGAATGCTGGTTTGCTCGACGAAGCTACTGCCGCAGCCGAAGCTATGGTGATGATGCTAAACTCCCGTTCGCGCGCAAAAGCAAAAGCCAATGCCAATGTAGTTTGGGTCGATGAAAAAGTTTGGCCGCAAACAATGGATGTCCTTATTACCCGTGCAAATCCGCTCGGAATCGAACTGAAAGTGGCCGACTGGAAGAACTTCGAACTGGATGAAAATACCTTCGGGGTCATTGTTCAGTACCCAAATTCCGACGGACAAATTGTTGATTATTCATCAATGGTAAAAGTCGCCCACGCAAAAGAAATATTTGTTTCGGTCGCTGCCGATCTTCTTAGCTTAGCAATTTTGACACCTCCGGGAGAATGGGATGCCGATATCGTTTTCGGAAGCTCACAGCGTTTTGGAGTTCCAATGGGATATGGAGGTCCGCATGCTGCATTCTTTGCTTCAAAAGATGTTTTCAAACGGAACATGCCGGGCCGAATTATCGGTGTTTCGAAAGATGCACACGGCAATCGCGCGTTACGCATGGCCTTGCAAACCCGCGAGCAGCATATTAAACGCGAAAAAGCAACTTCGAATATTTGTACAGCACAAGCACTTTTAGCCAACATGGCCGGATTCTATGCTGTTTATCACGGACCTGAAGGTATAACTCAAATCGCAAACCGTATTCATGGCATCGCCGCTTTACTTGCAAAAGAGATCGAAGCATTGGGATACAAACAACTCAACAACAACTATTTCGATACCATCCGTTTTGAGCTGCCACGCCACGTGAAACGCGAAGACATTGAATGGTTGTCGCTCGAACTGGAAATGAATTTCCGCTATTTCGAAAATGGTGAAGTAGGTCTGAGTATCGACGAAACCACCAATCTCGACGACATTAACTGGATGGTGGAGGTTTTTGCCAAAGCAGCCAACAAGCCGTTTGTATTTACTACTGAATATCCAGCCGTTTGCACCATCCTGCCCGAATTCCTCCGGACTTCGGATTTTATGCAGCAGGAAGTTTTCAATAAATACCGCTCTGAAACCGAGATGGTGCGTTACATCAAAAAACTCGAACACAAAGATATTTCACTCACTCATTCCATGATTCCATTGGGATCGTGCACCATGAAACTGAATGCGGCCACCGAAATGCTGCCTTTAAGCTGGATCGAATTTGGTGGTATTCACCCGTTCGTTCCAAAAAATCAGGCTCGTGGCTACCACGAAATGATGGAAGAATTACGCCGCGATTTAGCAGAAATTACCGGTTTTGCCGATGTCAGCCTTCAACCCAATTCAGGAGCAGCAGGCGAATATGCAGGTTTGATGGTGATCCGTCAATACCATATCAGCCGTGGCGAAGGTCACCGCGATGTGGTACTTATTCCATCTTCGGCTCACGGAACTAACCCCGCCAGTGCAGTGATGGCCGGTATGAAAGTGGTGGTTACGCCTTGCGACGAACGCGGAAACATTGATGTGGAAGCTCTCCGCCAGAAAGCCGAGGAATTCAAAGATACTTTGTCGTGTTTCATGGTGACTTATCCATCCACACATGGAGTTTACGAATCGTCGATTACTGAATTGTGCGAAATTATTCACTCACATGGCGGTCAGGTTTATATGGATGGCGCCAACATGAATGCGCAGGTTGGCCTGACCAATCCGAGCCGCATCGGAGCCGATGTATGTCACCTGAATTTGCACAAAACATTCGCCATTCCTCACGGTGGTGGAGGTCCGGGTGTTGGCCCGATAGCCGTCGCACCGCATTTGGTTGAATTCCTTCCATCGCATCCGGTGATGAACAACGGGCATATTGGAATTACAGCCGTTTCCGCTGCTCCGTGGGGAAGTGCTTCGGTGCTGCCAATTACCTACGGATACATCAAAATGCTGGGTGCCGACGGCCTGAAACGTGCTTCGGAAATCGCTATTTTAAACGCTAACTACATTGCCAATGCCTTAAAAGATAACTACGGAATTTTATATACCGGCGAAAATGGCCGTTGTGCTCACGAAATGATTCTGGAATGCCGCCACCTGAAAGCCGCTTCAGGGATTACTGAAGGCGACATTTCCAAACGTTTGATGGATTATGGTTTCCACGCTCCTACCCTTTCGTTCCCGGTTCACGGAACGCTGATGGTTGAGCCAACCGAAAGCGAATCGAAACAGGAACTGGATCGTTTCATTGAAGCACTGACCGGTATTTTCAACGAAATTCAGGCGGTGGCTTCGGGCGAAATGGATAAGGATGACAATCCATTGAAAAATGCACCACACACTTCGGATGTGGTTACCGCCGACGACTGGAATCATTCGTACAGCCGCCAGACTGCCGTTTTCCCGCTTGCATGGCTCAAAGAAAACAAATACTGGCCACCGGTTGGCCGTGTTGACGATGCCTTTGGCGATAGAAATTTGGTTTGCACCTGCGAACCGATTGAAAGCTACAAATAAAGAAAGTCCGAAGTCCGAAGCCTGAAGTCCGAAGTTAAAAATCCTGACAGGTCAGAGAAAACTTGATGCCAATAAAATTTAATACGCTATTACATGGAGCAGAGAGGACTGAAGGCGATGGATTTGGTTGGAATTATTGGAGACAAAACCCTTGTTTCAAAAGTGTTGAACAGAGAGCGAAAATTAAATTTACGAATGGTTCGTAACCTTCACCAAAAAGCAAAAATTCCCTACAGCCTTCTGATGAATGAGTACTGATTTCTGTATTAACTGCAACCGGATTTGTACCTGTGAACTGATTGCAATCTCAGAACTCTTGATTCGGCAACCAATTAAATTGTCGCAAATTCGAAGGTTATCATCAAATCAGTACCTGGAAAAGCTGTTTCGGTATCATTTAAAATTTGGATAATATTTTCAATTGCTTTATTATCGCGATTAGTGGCCAGGCTGTATATGGTGATCGTTAGTGTTTTGTCCTGATAATTTGGCATAAGGTCTGCTTTTGTAAATATGG
>JBBQMW010000045.1:0-25458 GCA_038329265.1 Bacteroidales bacterium
AGCTTCTTCTTCATATTTGATTTCCAAATTCTGAGCCTTTGCAACTGTCATAATTTCATTTAGGAATCTTTCGGAATAAGGAACTGTCCACCATTTATTAACAGAATCCCAACTATTGAAGGGCATTTTTTTCAGCAAATAACTCAACTCTTTGTTGAACCCAAAGATCATTTTTAATCTTCCGGTGTTTGTTTTAATGATTAATAGCTCATTGGCTTTAATCGTTCTTTGTGCATTGGCGCTTGATTTTGCTTCATACTCGTCATGAATAATCAGTTCGTTTATCCTATCTTTGAAATAGTCGTTTATCAAATCCAGGTTTCCCGGATAATTCGGTACTATCCAGCAAAATTGTTTGGCATCCCATCTACTATAGCGCAACGAAAGGATGAAATGTGTATCAAGCGCATTCTTCGGTAGTTTTATTACTATACTTCTGCCTATCACTTGCACCGAAACGTTTTTTGCCGCCTGCGAATGACTGACACCAATCACCTTCGGAAGAATAGCAGGGGAGTCCACTGTGTGTACTTCACTCACTTTCTGAGGGTACTCGACATCAGGAAACAACGTTTTTAATTGGTCGAATTCCTTTTTGCCATAAGCTATATGCCAAGCTTTCATTGTTCTGCTCCATTTAGCACCCGGAATCTTTTTTATTTGTTGTGCAATTTCCTGATTGTATGGAAAATCAACTTTAATGCGTGATTCTCCTTTGTGGATGATTTTTGTTGCCTGCATGAGATAAAAGTTGTGTATATACCTCAAAATTAAGAAATATCTATAACAAAAAAACGAAAATGTTTTTTTCAATAACAACAAATCCGGCAACCTTTCGGTCACCGGATTTGCTTATTTAGAAACGTATTCCATGTTCCGTCTAATTCTTTTCAAGTGCTATATTTACAATGGTCAATTCGCCATCGTTCACATTTACAGTGGCGGTTTGCAACACATATACTGCTTTTTTAAAGGTAACCTGATAGGTTCCGGCTGCAAGCGATTTAACATTGAACCCACCTTTGGCGGCAGTTATTTTTACAAAATCGGGGTTGACATTGGCCGTTTTAGCCATCGCACCGTATAAAACAAATGTAACGGTAACGCCTTTAATTGGTGCACCGCCTTGAGCATCGGCAACTGTACCTTTAACTGCAAGTTTACTATTCCCTTTGCTTATTACTTTCCGGGCCGATTTGTACCCGATGTAAAAATTATCTTCAGCAAGTCTTACTATTTCAACTGCGGCATCCATCTTTTCGAGAGTTGCAATCTAATCAAAAAGTCAATACCCAATTAAAATTTATTTTGTGATTATTTTCATTATTTCAGATACGTTCAAAAAAAGTATTGAAATTCATTCGAAAGATTTCATGTTTGCTTCCAACGCTTCCGAGTGTCGTTCCAACGCTTCCAAGTGTCGTTCCAACGCTTCCAAGTGTCGTTCCAACGCTTCCGAGTGTCGTTCCAACGCCTCCGAGTGTCGTTCCAACGCTTCCGAGAGTCGTTCCAACGCCTCCGAGTGTCGTTAACGCTTCCGAGATAGCTTCCAACGCAATTAGCAGAACAATAAAGCCGATTAACTATTAAAAATTCACCAGAATATTGGTCAATATTTTATCCGTCCCGATGAATCGGGACAGCCTGCCCCGATTTCTCGGGGGCAAAGGATAAAAACTCTTCCCACAACAATACGAAGTGATCCATTACAACCTTCAGGTTTAAAATCAAAACTTTGATGCGCATGAGAAATGACCAAGGGCGAGGTTCCTTTCGAAACTTCGCCCCTGGTATAATAAGGTAGTCCCAATCAGGACTAAAATTCACATTGAATTTTACAACTTTTTACAAATTGCAGCCCAGCCACCGCCTTTTGCCAAATCAATTTTTAGCTTATCGGCTTTGGTAACTTGTTTCACAATCCGTTTGTAATCGTTGCAACTGATATCGGCATTCATACCGTCCTGCATGATTTCGATTTCGTAGGTTCCTTCACCCAGGAACGAAAGATCAACATTCAACGAACGGCCAGTCCAGTCGGTCATTGCTCCCAAATACCAGTTGCTGTCTTTCTGACGAGCCATCAGGATGTAATCACCCACTTTGGCATCAAGCACTTTGGTTTCGTCCCATACGGTTGGCATTTTGCTGATGAACGAAGCACTTTCAGTTTCCTTGTAGTAATTCGTCGGACTATCACTCAGCATCTGAAGCGGAGAATCGTAGCAAACATACATAGCAATCTGATGGCAACGTGTTCCCAAACTCATCGGATGCGAAAAACTAATCGAATAATCCTTTTCGTTTTTATTGGTCATTGCTCCCGGTGTAAAATCCATTGGACCTGCCAGCATACGTGTGAAACAAAGGGTTACATCATGTTCAGGAGTAATATCTTTGCTCCATTTTGCATTTTCCATACCTTTCACCCCTTCGTGATTGATAATATTCGGATACGCCCTTGCCATTCCTGAAGGTTTGAAAGCTCCGTGAAAATCGATCAAAAGTTTACGGTCGGCGCAAGCTTTGGCAGCACGTTCGTAAAAATTAACCATGTATTGTTCCGAGCGGGCCATAAAATCAACTTTGATTCCCTTGGCTCCAATTTTGGCATAAATATCAAGAATGGCATCCATGTCGGCATCCAGCGGATTCCATAGACACCAGAGAATAACATCCACGTTTTTGGTTTTTCCGTAGGCAATTAATTCCTGAAGATTCAGAGTTGGATTTGCTTCCTTAATATTGGTTGTTGATTTGGTCCATCCTTCGTCCAGAATAATGTATGGAATTTTGTTTTTCGAGGCAAAATCAATGTAATATTTGTAGGTTTTTGTGTCCAGCCCGGCTTTAAAATCGACCCCGTAAATGTTGTTTTCGTTCCACCAATCCCATGCTACCAAGCCTGGTTTAATCCAACTGGTTTCGGTCAGTTTGCATTCGCGCGAAAGCAAGAATACCATCTGATTTTCTACCAGACGTGCATCTTCGGTACTAATCATGAATACACGCCATGGAAAATTACGTGTTCCTGAAGTTTTTGCAATGTAATCGGCTTCCTGAATGTTCTGGATTTCGCGATCGCCTTTGGGATCCGACTTCAGGATTACACGTGGAAATTTGCTTTTAAAAGCAGCTTTGCCAGTTGCTTCCATGAATAAACAAGGATAGTCGAATAAGTCGGCTTCGGTGATTCCAATCATGATGTTGTTATCGGCTTTCACCAAAGTAGGAAGCGAACTGAATTTTCCGGCAGCAATCGCACTTAATTTTGTATCGAGATACAGCCGTTCGTAATGCGAATACAGGGTTTCTTCTTCAGGAAAAAGTACGCCATAATCACCTGCAAAATTCAGACTGATTTCTTCATTTTTTACTGTAATCTCATCTTTCAACGTGGTCTCGAAACGATAGGCCAAACCGTTGTCGAACACCCGAAAATTGACTGCAAAGTTTGGTTTAAAAACCAAACTGAGCTGATTGTAGTTGTTTTGAATAGTTTTAGACTTTACTGCTACAACCGTTTGAACAGTTTCGTTCACCGTGGTTGTTTTGGCAGACGATACTTTTGGATTGGCTCCCAACACTGTCGACCCCAAATCGAGACTAATTGTGTTATTGGTAAAAATAGCCTGATTGCCAACCGCAGCCGACCATTTAATTTGAGTGTCAACTGAAACAGTCACTGCAATCTGACCGTTTGGTGAGGAGATTTTGTATTCCTTCGAAAATGCGCTCAGCGCAAATACAATTAAAAACAGCGAAAAGATTGGTTTCATTGGATATTGATTTTAAATAAGTGGTCAAATATAAATGGAAAATTCATCAGCATCGTTTAAAACCGGAAAATCAGTTCGAAATTTTATCAATTCGAAATATGAAAATTGAGCTACTACCATATTTTCGGCAAAATCTTCGATACTTGAAAGCACATTCCCTTTGGCATCAATCAACTGCGAGTTTCCTGAATAAGAAATTGAATTTCCGTCGACCCCTACCCGATTTGCCCCCACAACATAAGCCTGATTTTCGAGGGCACGCGCTTTTAACAGGGTATTCCATGCCTCCGTTCTGGCCTGTGGCCAGTTTGCTGAATAAATCAAAACATCGTAATCGTTCCGGTTTCTTGCCCACACCGGAAATCTCAGGTCGTAACAAATCAACGGGCAAATGCGCCAACCTTTGTAATTTAAAATCAAGCGCTCAGTGCCTTGTTCAAAATGACTGTCTTCGTTGCCCATGGTAAACAGGTGACGTTTGTTGTAAAAATGTATTTGACCCGAAGGTTCAACGAACAACAACCGGTTGAAATACTTTTCATCTTCGCGAATAATCAGACTTCCGCAAAGAGCTAATTGATATTCCCGACAGCATTCTTTCATCCACTGAATCGTTTCGCCTTCCATCGATTCTGCCAGTACCGAAGCATTCATAGTGAACCCGGTACTAAACATTTCAGGAAGAAATACCACATCGGTATTTTCCGGAACTGAGCAAAGAAACTGATCAATTTTAGCACGGTTTGCCTGAATATCTTCCCAAACTGAATCGAGTTGAAATACGGCAACTTGTAAGATTTCCTGTGTCATAATCGTAATTTATGTCATCCATTATCAGTTTTCAGAACATAACAAAAGTACAAATTTCAAACACATGACCTTTTCTGTTCAAAAGAAAACTTCCGTCCTAATATTTTCAGGTGGAAGACCATATTTTTCAAGAATTTGAGTGACTTCTTCAATCATATCTGAGTTTCCGCAGAGGTAACAAATGACATCAGCAGACACCGGATTCTGCTTCAAATAATATGTGATCCGTCCAAAAAAATCACCTTCATCGCGCCGTGAGGTGCACAATACATATCGATTCGGATCGAATGTATCACGTCCATAGGCTTCATCAGCAAAATGGACACCATGAAGAACGCTGTAATTCAAATCGGGATAAGATTTTATATACGAATGAAAGGGAGAAATACCAGTTCCTGAAGCAATAAAAAGGCTCGACTGACCTTTTTTTGATGATTCGTTCAGGATGAAATAGCCCTTGGGACCTTCAACGTCCAATTCCGATCCGGGTAATAAATGCCGCAGATAGCGAGAGAAATCACCAACCGGAATTTCGCGGACCAAAAAGTCAAGATAGTCGTCGGTAGTCGCACTATAGATTGAATATTCACGTCCTTTGTTTTGATCCGGAATGCGGATAACAACATATTGTCCGGGTTCAAACTGAAAATCTTTCCGATCGAGACGGATAATAAATGTTTCCGGAGTTAAATTAATGACCTCCAGAACGGTATGCTTTGTACGCTTCATTTAAAAATATTCGATGTTTTTAAATTTTATTTTTTTTGTAGAGACGTTGCATTCAACGTCTCTACAGATTATCCATTCACATGTCGTTCTGCATGATAGCTCGACCTGACCAACGGGCTGCTTTCGACATACGAGAACCCCATTTTCATGCCTTCGGTACGATATTTCTCGAAAATTTCAGGCTGAATGTATTCCTGAACAGGCAGTAAATTTGAATCAGGCTGAAGGTATTGTCCGATGGTTACTATTTTGCAACCTACCGCTCTTAAATCTGCCATTGTCTGCAAAACCTCATCCTCGGTTTCGCCCAATCCAACCATGATGCCCGATTTGGATACTATTCCGGCATTTGAAATGATTGAGATAACCTTCAAACTGCGGTCGTAACGCGCTGTACTCCTTACTTTTGGTGTCAGTCGGCGAACAGTTTCCATGTTGTGCGAAATCACTTCTGGCGCAGCATCAATCACTTTTTGGAGGAATTCAGGATTGGCATTCAGATCCGGAATCAGTGTTTCGATGGTTGTTTTCGGATTGAGTTCTTTAATTTTCCGGATGGTGGTTGCCCAGAATTCGGCGCCTCCATCGGGCAAATCGTCGCGTGTAACCGACGTAACCACGCAATGTTTCAATTGAAGGGTTTGTATCGTTTTCGCCAGCCTCAAAGGTTCGAGCCAGTCAACCGGTTCGGGAACATCGTTGATTACATAGCAAAACCGGCAGTTCCGGGTGCATTTTTCACCCAGAATCATGAAACTGGCTGTACCTGCATTCCAGCATTCGCCTTTGTTGGGACAATTCCCACTGGTGCAGATGGTATTTAAATGGTGGTCGGCTATCAGGCGTTTGACTTTGGAGTAATTCTCCCCTTTCGGAAGCTGAGTTTTCATCCAGCGCGGCAACCGCTCCCGTTCTATCTTGATTTCGGTCATTATTTAAATTGTTTTCAAAGCATTGAAACAGTATTCAGGTGGCGAAGTTCACCATTTTCCGCGTTTTATCGCCATGTTTAAGTCAGATAAATTTAAAGACAAAAAAAAACGTCCACCGAAAATATAATCGATGGACGTTACTTTAACCTCAGACAGGATGTGTCAATTAGTAGTTATTAAAATCCCATTTCCCTCTGTACGCTCTAGTTCGCATCATATTGGCAGAATCATCGTTGATAAATTCTTCAGTAGCCGGATTCCATTGAAGTGGACGTTGCAGCTCATAGGCGATGTTCACAATGTTACAAACAGATGCGGTACGATGGCCTGTTTCCACGTCAGAAACAGGACGGGTACGCTTTTTAATGGCATCAACCCAATCCTGATAATGGTTGTCACTGAAATAAACCCTTTTGTCTGTCGATTTCAATTCTGACTTTGCTAAATCTTTATTCGGGAAAGTTCTTAAAAATTCGCGGCTCACCTCAATACGTCCTTCAGTGCCAATAAACTGAACCGCATTTCCTTCGCCCCAATCTTTATGATTCACCACTACCCCATTATCATACCGCATGGAAAGCCCGGTTTTTGCAGGAATTGAAGGTGGCAAAAATTGAACAGGACCCGATTTGTCCATATCCAGTCCCCATTGGGCAATGTCCAACATGTGGGCACCCCAGTCGGTTATCAGGCCACCACCAAAGTCGCGGTAACCTCTCCACCAGGCCCAATCTTCGTCGCCAAACAAAGGTGCAAGTTTTGGGTTCCATCCCCGGTATAGCGATGGTCCAACCCATTCGTTCCAATCAAGTTCTTTCGGGGCATCCAGTGCAGGCAAGTCGCATTGTTTCACCGGTTCGCCAACATTCACATTAATTTCTGTGATCTGGCCGATATATCCATTACGAACCAGCTCAACAGCATGACGGAAATCGCGCCATGAGCGTTGCATGTTTCCGGTTTGAAAAATCCGGTCGTATTTGCGGGTGGCATTCACCATGGCACGTCCTTCGGCAATCGTCGAAGCCATAGGCTTTTCGCAGTAAATGTCTTTTCCGGCTTTGGCTGCATCAACTGCAATCTGTGCGTGCCAATGATCAGGAGTAACAATAACCACAGCATCAATATCTTTACGGCTTATTAATTCGCGGTAATACTTGTACTCATCTATTGTAGCTGAAAGGTTTTTTGCTTTGTTGTTCGAGACAGCTTCATTTTTAAATTTGGCTAGCTTTTTCGAATCGACATCGCAGCAGGCCAAAACGACAGTTTCTTTACATCTACCTATGCCATCAAGTAAGGTATAGCTTTGTTTACCTACTCCGATAAAGCCCAGGTTAATTCGGTCGTTGGCAGCGACAAATCCGGTTCCACCCAATACGTGACGGGGAATAATTGTGATAGCAGCTGCAGCGGTGGCTGTACTACCAATAAAAATTCGGCGGTTCATAGTTCCACTCATAAATTCAGGTTTATTTAGTTTATAAATTGATTTTAGTAAAGTTTACCAAATATAATCTTTTATACTTGAATTAAAATACTTAAAAGATACTTATTTTGTAATGTAATCATTCAAAAAAACAATCATGAGTAAAACCTATAATTGGGCCATTCTGGGATGCGGCAAGATTGCCCGAAAATTCGCGAATGACCTGAAAACTTTACCCAATGCCAAACTTTATGCTGCTGCGTCACGATCAATTGAAAATGCTCAGCAATTTGCTTCTGAACTTGGTTTCGAAAAGGCATATGGGAGTTACGAAGAAATGGTCAACGACCCGGCAGTGGATGTGGTTTACATCGCATCTCCTCATTCACACCATTTTGAACATGCACTTTTGTGCCTGAATCACCGGAAAGCCGTTTTGTGTGAAAAAGCCTTTGCTATGAATTCGAGGGAGGTCAGCGAGATGATTGAAGCTTCCCGAAAGAATAATACTTTCCTGATGGAGGCTTTCTGGACAATGTTTCAGCCCAGCTTTCAAAAAGCAATGGAGATTGTCCGTTCCGGAGAATTGGGTGCTTTAAAAATGGTGCATTCCGATTTTGCATTCAATGCCGATTATAATCCTGAGAAAAGGTTGTATAATGTGGAATTAGGAGGTGGATCATTGCTCGACATTGGAATCTATCCGATTTTTATGACACTGATGGCGCTTGGAAAACCTTCTGAAATAAAGACAATGGCTTCATTTTGTCCAACAGGTGCGGAAGAATCAATCATGATGTCATTTAAATATTCCGGAGGACAAATCGCATCTTTGGTTTCGAGTTTCGCCTGTCATTCGTCCACTCAAACCGAGTTTTCATTTGAAAATGGATTTATACGACTCAACAGGAGATTTTATACACCAACTTCGCTAACCTATTGGAAATCGTTTGAAGAAGAAAAGCTTATCACTTTTGAGAAAGGTATTGGATTTGGTTACGAATTGGAAGCCGCTCATGTAATGGATTGCCTGGATGCCGGGAAAATTGAAAGCGATTTGATGTCGCATTCAATTTCTTCTGATTTGATGGAAATAATGGATCAGGTGAGAAAAGATGCCGGGATTGTGTTTCCGGGGCATGATTAGTAAAACGAAATAGTGATTTGTCAGTCGAAAAGTAACTTTTCTCAAATTTCCCAATGACTAATGACTTTTTCCAATTGGTTCAACGTGTAAAACTGATCGGCAGTTTGGTCAAAACCGATATATTTATTGCAGTAAAAATTCCTGAAAAATGATTCAGCAAAACGATCTCACTGTTCAAAGCTGGGAGCAGCTGTGCGAAGAAGTTTATCACGATTCGTGGAAACCGGAAATGGGAAGATACCGTTCCGATTATGCTTTCCGCGGATTATCGGATATGAATTATCAATTAAAAAACAGTTTCCTTCGAAATTGTGGCGATCAGCCTGAACTGGAATATCATTTGCTCAGAAATTTCAGGAAATATTCGATTAGCAAAGACCCGCAACACACCAGTACTTTTTGGCGTTCGCTGGTACTTGCCCAGCATCACGGATTACCAACCCGACTGATTGACTGGACCTATTCACCTTTTATTGCCATGCATTTCGCCACTGCAAACACCGAAAAACATGATACCGACGGAGTAATTTGGAAAATCGATTTTGTAAAGGTTAACCAACTGGTTCCACCACCATTCAGCAATCATTTAATGGAAGAAAAGTGCAATGCGTTTACCCTCGAGATGCTCGAGAAAATTGTATCGCTCTCCGATTTCGACCGGCTTTTCACTGATAATCAGGTACTTTTTTTTGAGCCACCTTCGCTCGACGAACGCATCGTTAACCAATTTGCTTTGTTCTCGGTAATGACCAGTCCAACAATTATTCTTGACGATTGGCTTATTCAACATCCGGATTTATACCGGAGAATAATTATACCTAATGCATTAAAACTGGAAATAAGGGATAAACTTGATCAGGCCAACATCACCGAACGGGTGCTTTTCCCCGGATTAGACGGATTGGCAAAGTGGTTGAAACGCCACTACAAACCTGTTTAAAGGACTTTTGGGCTTATCCGGATAAATCCACCGGAAGGAACCTCGAAGGCAAGTGAATTTTTGTTTTTGCTTTTTGAAACTCCTTTTTCGGTACTCACGCCTTTGCAGTTGAAAATCTCATAATTATACTCGACACCTGATTTGCTTAGCTGAAATTGGACATTCGGAGTAATTTTTGAATTGATCACATCAATCGGAGAACTCAATAAAAAAGGCAGATTGACCGTAAAATCTTCATAAAGCATATAAATTGTTTTTTGCTCGTGTTCGACCTTAATTACCGGATAAAATCGGGAAACCTGCATGGGTTCGAAATCACCTTCAAAAATGACTTTGTAATTTTTTTTCCAGTAATCGAGCCAAAACCGAATGGTTTGTTTGACCTCAACCGGCAAAGTTGTTATATAAAACGAGAGATATGGGTTTCCAAATAAAACCGATTGAAGTTTACGGGCAACATCTTCAGCATTTTCTTTTGGATTAAATGCAACAACTTCCATAAATGGGGTATATTTTCCATATAACAGACGGTTGTTAACCATCTTTTCGCGCACAACCTGACAATTCTCTACTCCTACAAATCCGGTGAGAAAACTCTGGTAACTAACCAGATTTGGTCCAACCACCGGAAACTTCTGTCCCATGAAAATATCAGGCTTGATTGTTTTCAGACGGGTCTCCATATCAGAATATAAGGTATCAACTGCCAAATCAATGGAAATAAAATCGCGACCGCTATCCTCCTCAATAAGCGCACCTTCTTTCGGATAAAATCCTTTTAAGAAATCGAACCAATAGCCATCAAACTGCCATTCAGTAAGAAAATTAGCATAAGTGCTGACGAGGTATTTCCGAACCTCAGGATATCTTGGATCAAGAACATACATCTGTCGTGGTGCACGATAGCGGATGTATTTCCCCTCGAACTTTTTCATCACTACCGGATTACCACCCATGAACGGAATGGAATACCACAAATACAATGGCAGCTTCATATCCACCAACTTTTGCTTAAAAAGATTCATGGTTTTGTAGCTTCCTGCTTCGTATGAATATGCTGTATCAATTTTCATATTAACCAAAGCCTGCCATCCATCGTCGATAAGTACCGAATTAAAGTTAAAGGTTCGAAGTGAATCAAGTTCCTTCGTAATGTTTTCGAGTGGTATATTTCGGTGCATCGGATACCAGGTTGAAAACACCGGTACATTGGTCGTATCAACGCTGGCAACACCCATTTTAAATTCATCGGCCAAAAACCATGATGAGGCATCATAAATAGCTTTGGAAAAATGAATATTCCGGAAATCGACTAAAACTTCAGCCTGATAGTCCTGCAGGTTCGATAAAGGCGGATTATCTTCGAAAAAACCGAGACTAAAAATAATAGAATCATTGTCTTCGCGGATGTTTGAACTCACAAATTTAGCCTTATAGGCATCTTTACAGGTAAATGTAATCTGGTTCTGATCATTGATTGTAAGACCCGAGATAATTGAAAAACCGGCGGCAGCCCTGTCGTATGATGGAATCGTGAAATAAGATTTATTCGACCAAGTTTTGGAATTCCAGATTTGATTGATTTTATCTTTTGGAAATTTCACCGAAACATTGAACGATGGAGGCGCGGCAGCAAAAGTTGAGTGTAGGTAAATCTTCAGGATATATTTTTGAAGACCCTGATCCTGAATGTCGATGGTCGCTTCAAATGGTGAAAGTATCCCTTCAATATGAATTTTACTCTTATTGAATACATAAAGATCATCTGATTCTGAGCCCAATAATCTGTTATTTTTCCCTAAAATCAGAATCAACACTACCACGATTAATTTCAAGCCAAAACCAATTATCTGTTTCATAGGAAAACATTCAGGTAAAACGTTGTGTAAAGATAAAAAAAACTCGCTTATCAAAATCATATCCTATCTTAAAACCGGAAATTCTTTCCTGCTAAAGAATTGAATATAAAACAGAAATACCTCATTCGTTGGTTCTTTCCGTTATTTTATTTCCAATCACAAAAGTATCTGCAATTCCAAGTTGCAGGGCCATGTATCTGGCCAGAAAGAAAAAAGGAAGTATTGAAGATAATGGACTGTATATTTCATCCAATTCCGGATCATTGACTTCAAAAACCTTAGCACCGGCATCTCTCAAAGTATCCATTAAATGGAGGGTTCGGTCCATTAAAACACTTTTCGAAGGATTGATTACAATAACAATCGCATTCGCGGCAGTTTCTTTGTACCCATGTTCGTATTGAGTAAGCGACATGCCGACAAAAGGGAACCGTATGGTTTCGCTAAGCATAAGAGCTGCCTGATAAGCAGTTCCAACATTTGGTCCACTCCCCAGAATATGGATGCAACTGGCTCTTCTATTCCTAACGTTTTTTAAAAGCAACGCACCAATCGAATTTCCTGTCAATTCAAATTCAGAGAATCTTCTTTCGATTGAATGCAAAGTATCCTTAACATCAAAACCATGCCCGAGATAAAACACAATAAGTGTGTTTAGAAAAGTTTTTGTAGACGAATATTTTTCTTCGCCGGCAAAAATCGGAACGACAAGCTTCGTGTTCGTTTGATTCGCTAAAGGAGAATCGGTATCATTTACAATGGCAGTATATTCGCGAAAACAGGATGCACAATTTAACAGATCGGTAGTCCTGCCCGATTGGGAAATCAAGACTGCATTATCGAATTGTTTAATCATCCGGATATAATGAAAATAATCTCCGGCTAATTCCGGAAAAATCTTAACTCCCAGGTAACGAAGCACAACAGCAGCAAAATAAGAAGATCCCATACCAATATAGGGTACTTTCTCTGGCAGAATCAGACCTTTGTTTTTTTCGTAACAAAGTCGGGCATGAAATGGAATATCGTAGATTTCTTTCTCCATAAGATCAATCAGATTTTAAATATATAAAAAATCAATCAGGTTGGAGTATTTAAAACAAAAAACCCCGCTTTTCAGCGAGGTTTCGTATGTTTAAGACACCTAATCGGACCACGATTATTTCACTTTATCAACAACTGCTTTAAAAGCTAAAGGATGATTCATTGCTAAATCGGCCAAAACTTTACGGTTGATTTCAACGTTTGCTTTTTTAAGCAAGCCGATGAATTGTGAATAAGAAAAACCTTCGGTACGAACGGCAGCATTGATACGCTGAATCCATAAAGCACGGAAGTTTCTCTTTTTTGTTTTTCTATCTCTGTAGGCATATTGCAAACCCTTTTCCCAGGTATTTTTTGCAACTGTCCACACATTCTTACGGGCACCGAAGTTACCTTTGGTAAGCTTCAGGATTTTTTTTCTGTGAGCCCGGGATGCTACTGCATTTACTGATCTTGGCATAAAACTGATTTTAGAATGGTTAGCGTCCCATAAAACGGAATCTTAAAGCTAATTCATTCGGTTAAAAACTTAATAAAACTACTTTGAAAAAGAGAACATGATTAGATAGTCAACATGGCCTTTACATTAGGCACATCCGATTTTGCAACGGTTCCCCAATAAGTCAGGTTACGTTTACGTTTTGTGCTTTTCTTGGTCAAAATGTGACTTTTGAATGCATGCTTTCTTTTAATTTTTCCGGTGCCGGTTAATTTAAACCTTTTTTTTGCGCCGGAGATTGTCTTCATTTTTGGCATCTTCCTAAGATTAATTTATGTAAGAAATTTATTTCTTCTTTTTAGGTGAAATAAACATGGTCATTCTTTTTCCTTCAAGCTGAGGCAATTGTTCTACTTTACCAACTTCCTCCAATTCCTGTGCAAATTTCAGCAACAAGATTTCGCCTTGCTCTTTAAATAAAATCGATCGTCCTTTAAAGAACACATAGGCTTTTACCTTTGCTCCTTCTTGCAGGAATTTCTCGGCATGGCGCATTTTAAACTGAAAATCATGTTCATCGGTATTCGGACCGAACCGGATTTCCTTGACTACAACCTGAACCGTTTTTGCTTTTATTTCCTTTTGCTTCTTTTTCTGTTGATACAGAAACTTCTGGTAATCAGTAATTTTACAAACTGGCGGGTCAGCATTTGGTGAAATTTCAACAAGGTCAAGTTCAAGCGCATCAGCCATCTTTATAGCTTCATGAAGTGAAAAAACACCAGGATTTTCGATGTTATCACCAACAACCCGAACCTGTTGTGCACGAATTTTCTCATTAATTTTATGCTGAGGGGCAACTTCTGCCCTTCCACCATTGTATGGTCTTTTTACTGCTATGGCCGATTCCTCCTATTATTAGTTAGTATTCTTTTTAATTGTTCAACGATGATAACTGATCTTTAACTTCAGCTTTAATAAAATCAGCAAATTCCGGAAGTGTCATCGATCCTTTATCACCATCTCCTTGTTTTCTTACTGATACTAGCTGACCTTCAGCCTCTTGCTCACCAACTATCAATAAATACGGGATGCGTTTTAATTCGTTATCCCGAATTTTACGACCAATTTTTTCATTCCGGTCGTCAATTAGCGTGCGAATATCGGAATTATTTAGAAATTCTGAAACACTTTTTGCATAATCATTGTACTTTTCACTGATTGGTAACACAACCACTTGTTCCGGAGTAAGCCAAAGTGGAAACTTTCCGGCGGTATGTTCAATCAAAACAGCTACAAATCGTTCCATCGATCCAAATGGTGCGCGGTGAATCATCACCGGGCGATGGCGTTTATCATCAGCCCCGATGTATTCCAATTCAAACCGTTCCGGAAGGTTATAATCTACCTGAATGGTTCCCAACTGCCAGCTTCTACCTAATGCATCTTTAATCATAAAATCGAGCTTCGGCCCATAGAAAGCAGCTTCGCCTAAAACAGTCACAGTTTTCAGTCCTTTTTCAGCAGTGGCTTCAATAATGGCCTGCTCCGCTTTGTCCCAGTTATCGGTCGAACCAATATATTTTTCAGGTTTATTCGGATCGCGTAACGAAATCTGAGCCGAATAATTATCGAAATTTAACGCTTTAAAAATAATGAAGATAATATCGATTACTTTCTTGAATTCTTCCTTGATCTGGTCAGGACGACAGAAAAGATGTGCATCATCCTGAGTAAACCCGCGAACACGCGTCAATCCGTGCAATTCGCCACTTTGTTCATAACGGTAAACGGTTCCAAATTCGGCCATGCGGATCGGCAAATCTTTGTATGAACGCGGTTTAAATTTATAGATTTCACAGTGGTGAGGGCAATTCATTGGTTTCAGCATGTATTCTTCACCTTCAGCCGGAGTTTTGATGGTCTGAAATGAATCTGCACCATATTTCTGAAAATGGCCTGAGGTTTTGTATAGATTGACATCACCAATATGAGGAGTAATTACCTGTTCGTATCCAAATTTTTTCTGAACGCGTTTCAGAAAATCTTCCAATTGCTGGCGTAACATGGCTCCCTTTGGCAACCACATAGGCAAACCCTGACCAACATTCTGCGAAAACATAAATAATTCCATTTCCTTTCCCAGCTTCCGGTGATCGCGCTTTTTAGCTTCCTCAACCAGAATCAGATATTCTTCCAGCAACTTTTGTTTCGGGAAGGTAATTCCATAAACGCGGGTAAGCATTTTATTTTTTTCGTTTCCACGCCAGTAGGCACCTGCAATTGAAGTTAGCTTAACTGCTTTAATGAATCCGGTATTGGGTAAATGAGGTCCACGACATAAATCGGTAAAACCACCCTGATTATAAACGGTAATAGTACCATCTTCCAATTCGCTGATCAACTCTTCTTTCAGGATATCACCCTTAGAAACGAACATTTTAAGAGCGTCGTCTTTCGAAATATCTTTTCGGACAATATCATGTTTTTCGCGGGCAAGTTCAATGATCTTCTTTTCGATTTTCTCCAAATCCTTTTCGGCAAGCTGCTCACCTTGCGGAAGATCTATATCGTAATAAAACCCGTTATCAACCGTTGGCCCAATTCCAAATTGAGTTCCCGGATAAAAAGATTCAATGGCTTCGGCCATCAGGTGAGCTGATGAATGCCAGAAAGTTTCCTTCCCTTCCCGATCGTCCCATAAGAACAGTTTAATAGCAGCATCCTTGCTGATTGGACGGCTCAAATCCCAAACTTCACCGTTTACATGAATTGATAAAACATCTTTTGCCAAACGACTGCTGATTGACTCTGCAATCTCAAGTCCTGAAATTCCACTTTCGAATTCCCTGACACTATTATCGGGTAATGTAATTTTAATCATTGCTTTTTTATGTTTTGAAAAACAGGGTGCAAAGATAAATATTAATAGCTGACTTTATTCAGAAATATTTGATTTTACCATTGAAAAGCATGATTTCTTCTCTTTTTTATCTGAAAAAAAATTCGAAGTTTTGACAACGATAAGAACTATAAATTCCCATGAACATGAATATCAGACAAATCCTGACTGTACTACTTGTAAGTATCTCACTAACTGCTCTTCCGCAGAAGAAAATAGAATTAAAAGATGCGATTGGTAATCTTACTTTTGCACAAAAAAGCATTTCAGGATTTCGGTCGATGAACGATGGACTGAATTATACCAAAAAGGAAGAAACCAATAAAATCGTAAAATACAGTTACAAAACCGGAGATCAGGTTGAAGTTATCTTTGATTTATCGAAAATTGAAAACCCCGGTTTTTCCGGTTTTAGCGATTACGCATTCAGCTCCGATGAGACAAAGATTCTTTTCGAGACCAATAAAAAATCGATCTACCGGCATTCCTTTATCGCCGAATATTTTATATGGAATCTCACGACCAAAGAAATTTCTCCGCTTTCAACAAACGGGGCTCAGCAAATAGCTACTTTTTCGCCCGATGGCGAGCGGGTGGCATTTGTCCGCAAAAATAATATTTTTATAAAAAGCCTGAAATTTGGTACTGAAAGTCAGGTTACCCGCGATGGTAAAACCAACGAAATCATCAATGGAGCTCCCGACTGGGTTTATGAAGAAGAATTCAGTTTCAACAAGGCTTTTGAGTGGTCGCCCGACAGCAAATTTCTGGCATTTGTAAAATTTAACGAAACTGAAGTTCCTATTTATAATATCCCGATGTACCAGGGACAAACACCTGAACTCAAGGAAAACCAGCTTTATCCCGGAAGTTACAGCTACAAATATCCAAAAGCCGGCGAAAAGAATTCGGTTGTTAGTGTCCATATTTATGATTTGAAAGCCAAAAGCAGTGTGACTGCCGATGTCGGCAAGGATACATCCCAATATATTCCCCGTATAAAATGGACTGCCGATGCTTCGGATTTAGCGATCATGAAAGTAAACCGTCTACAGAATAAAGTGGATATTGTATTGGCCAATCCATATACGGGAGATACCCGAGCCTTTTTTACTGAAAAGAACAAACGATACATGGATGAAAATTTTTATGACGAATTCAATTTTCTTCCAGACAATAAATACATCGTCCTGAATAGTGAACGAAGCGGGTATTCGCATTTATATTTGTACGATCGCCAAGGATTCGAAGTAAAACAACTCACTACAGGAAATTTTGACGTGACTAAATTTTACGGTTTTGATCCAATAAAAAAGATATTCTACTATCAGGCAGCCAAAGAATCACCGCTGCGCCGCGAAGTTTATTTTGTTAGCCTTGATGGTAAAAAATCAGGCAAATTATCTGAACAATCAGGTATCAATCGTGCGGTTTTCAGTGCCGGACAAAAATACTTCATCAATTATTTCAATAATGCCGAAACTCCGAATCTGGTTACACTTCGCGATCAGGCCGGAAAACTCATCCGCACGTTGGAAGACAACAGTGGTTTAAAAACCCTGATGAAAGAATATTCAGTCAGTAAAAAAGAATTCTTTGGTTTTAAAACTTCGCAAGGAATTGAATTAAATGGATGGATGCTCAAACCTGCAAATTTCGATCCGGCGAAAAAATATCCGGTTTTGATGACCCAGTACAGCGGACCAAACAGTCAGAAAGTACTTGATTCGCTAGTAATTGGCTGGAACGAATATTTGGCACAGGAAGGTTTTGTTATTGCATGCGTAGATTCGCGCGGAACTGGTGCGCGTGGAGAAGAATTCCGGAAAATGACCTACATGCAATTGGGCAAATACGAATCCGACGATCAGGTAGAAGCTGCACGTTACCTCGGAACACTTCCGTTTGTCGACAAAAACAACATTGCTATCTGGGGTTGGAGTTATGGCGGTTTCATAGCTGCCCTTTGCATGGAAAAAGGTGCTGACGTTTTTAAAGCCGGGATATCGGTTGCTACGGTTACCAGCTGGCGATTTTACGACAGTGTTTATACCGAACGTTACATGCGAACACCTCAGGAAAACCCGGATGGATACGATGACAATTCGCCGCTTTCACATGCTGATAAAATCAAAGGAAACTTTCTTCTGATTCACGGATCGGCTGATGATAATGTACATTTCCAAAATGCTATGGAATTTACAGAACGAATGGTTCAGGCCGGAGTTCAATTCGATATGGCAGCCTATACCAACCGCAACCACGGAATCAGAGGCGGAAATACCAACTTGCACCTCTACACGAAAATGACCAATTTTCTGAAAGAAAAGCTAACTAAACAATGACCAATAAACCTCTTACCCATTTGAAGTATAGTTTGTAGAAGTTCAGTTCTTAAAATTGATCCATGAAACATCTGTCCAAAATCATTGGTATACTGCTCATCTCATTCGCTTCGTGCAAGCAAAAAGATGTTAGCCAATATGTCGATCCCAACATTGGAAGTGTTGCCACTTTGCTGACGACTAAAAACCCAACAGTGCATCGTCCGCAAAGCATGGTCCGCGTCTTTCCGATTACCAAATCAGGGCTAAACGACCGCTATCTAAGCGATAAAATCTATGGATTTGCATTGAATATGCCTGCCTATCGCATGGGGCATGTTACCGAACTGATGCCAACTACCGGAAAGTTTATCCTGAATCGGAATGAATGTGCATCTTCGTATGACCACGATCAGGAAGAAGTTCACCCTTGGTATCACAAGGTTTTGCTTGAAGATTCAGGTATTGAAGCAGATTGGACGACTACTGAACGTGCCGTAATCTACCGGTTTAACTACAACTCAAATACTGAAGACAACCTGATTTTTCGCTCTAACCGCATGGCTTTTTTTGAAGTGATTGGAAACAATACCATTCAGGGTTGGGAAGAATTTGAGAAAACGCGTCAATATTTTCATGCCGAATTCAGTCAGCAATTTACAAATTCCTTCAATTTCGGTTCAGACCAATCAGCTTCCGTTGCAAAAATTTCAGGAAACGAAATTGGTTTGTGTGTCGGATTTGGAGAACTAAAAGAACCAGTGGAAGTTCGCATCGGAATCTCCTATATCGATGAAGATCAGGCTGCCAAAAATCTTCAGAAAGAAACAAATGGCAAAAGTTTTGAATCCATTAAAGAAGAGGGGCATCAGATTTGGGCAAAGGAATTGGGGAAAATTCAGGTGAAAGGAGGAACTGAACGTCAGAAACGGATTTTTTATACTTCGCTTTACCGCTGCGAAGAACGAATGGTCAACATTTCGGAAGATGGACGATATTTCAGTGGCTATGACAGCAAAGTTCATAAAGATGGAGGACGACCATTCTTTGTTGACGACTGGCTCTGGGACACTTACCGAAGTCTTCATCCGTTGATGCTGATTATTAATCCCTCGCAACAGGCAGATATGGTTGAATCGTATACCCGAATGTATGAGCAAAGTGGCTGGATGCCGGGATTTCCACAGTTTTATGGTGATTTTCCGGCCATGATCGGATTCCATTCTGCCGCTTTGGTTTGGGACACCTATCAAAAAGGCGAAACCAATTTTAATGTTGAAAAAGCTTACGAAGGATTAAAAAAGAATGCGACTCAGGCAACCATGCTTCCCTGGAGAACCGGCCCGATGTGTTCGCTCGATAGTTTTTACCTGAAAAATGGCTGGTATCCGGCACTTCCGGAAGACAGCGCAGAAACCGTTAAAATGGTTGATGGCTTTGAGAAAAGACAAGCGGTTGCCTTAACGCTTGAACATAGTTACGACGACTGGTGTCTGGCACAACTGGCTAAAGCTTTGGGTAAAAATGACGATTTCGACTATTTTTTGAAACGATCGAAAAATTATCGAAATGTTTTCAATCCGGCAACCGGTTTTTTTGCTCCAAAAATGGCAAATGGCAAGTGGGTTGAACCTTTCGATCCGCAATTGTCCGGAGGCGTTGGCAGCCGCTCTTATTATGCCGAAAATAACGCCTGGACCTGGAACTTCAGCGTTCAGCAGGATATTCCTGACCTGATTAATCTTTTGGGAGGAAACGAAGCTTTTGTAAATCGGCTGGATGCTCTTTTTAACGAACCTACACACATTTCGAAATGGCAGTTTATGGGAAGATCTCCGGATTCTTCAGGATTAAACGGCATGTTTGTAGCCGGTAACGAACCCTCGCTTCATATCCCATACCTATACAATTACGCCGGACAACCTTGGAAAACACAGCGCCGCATTCGCGAAATCATGGATATGTGGTTCGATGACCGTCCGCTGGGAATTCCAGGCGATGAAGATGGCGGTGGACTTTGTTCCTGGTACGTCTTTTCGGCCATGGGATTTTTCCCTGTTACACCCGGAAGTGGCGAATATGCCATTGGCAGCCCGTTTTTCAATGCTGTAAAAATTCAGCTACCGAATGGTAAAACCTTCTCTGTAATTGCCAAAGATTGCTCGAAGAAAAATAAATACATCCAATCGGCTGTATTAAATGGTGAAGAATTAAACCGGCCATTTATTAGCCACACAGATATAATAAAGGGAGGAAAACTGAAGCTGGTGATGGGCGATCGTCCCAATAAAAACTGGGGATCAGTTCATTGAAATGTTGGCGATTTTTGATTGAATTCGGGTTGATACCCATAAAACCGGCGGCGGATGTCGCGATTTTCAGGATATCTTACTAATGCCGACCACAGGAATTCTGAATCTGGGTGATGAAAACATTCCGGGTTTAAAACATTTCTGTTTCAGATGCTTTCCGCCATATTTTTTATACTTTTCGACTTCCTGATTCTTTGAACCGGGTTTGATCATTTCTTAAAAATCCTAAACATGGAAAATATTGAGTCGGTATCACTTTCGTCGATTTACAAGTTAAAGAAAAACGACCGCGACATCTTTCAGGAGCTGATGCCCTATAAGGTAAAAGAGGTACTTTTACTTGCAACGCTCTACGACAGTTACTCCATTGTACGAGAAGGTCAGTTTACCGATAAAATTTTCGGCGAATTTCTGCAATTAAATCTGTATGCCTATCCCCGCTTTACCAGCGTAAATACAGAAGATGAAGCACTCCGGATGATAAAAACCCGCGAGTTTGATTTGGTCATTATCATGGTTGGAGTCGATAAAAACATTCCGGTCCGGGCTGCAAATGCCCTTTACAAACAAAAGCCCCATATTCCGGTATTGCTGCTGGTAAATAACAATGGTGACCTGAGGTATTTCCAGAGTTCATCTACAAAAATTGAATCGATTGACCGGGTATTTGTATGGAACGGCAATTCAAATGTCTTCCTGGCAATGATCAAATACATCGAAGACAAAAAGAATGTGGAAGAAGATACCAAAAACGGAAATGTCCGAGTCATTCTTCTTGTTGAAGATTCGATCCAATATTATTCGAGGTATCTTCCGATGTTGTACACCAACATCATGACCCAAACACAAAACCTGGTCGAGGATAAATCGTCGGATGAACTGCACAAGATTCTGAAAATGAGGGCCCGTCCGAAAGTAATTCTGGTCAGCAACTTCGAAGAGGCCGTTATCATTATCAATAAGTACAAGAATAATCTGCTTTCTGTAATTTCTGATGTAAAGTTTCAGCGAAATGGAGTTGACGATGAGGATGCGGGTGTTGACCTGCTCCGGTTCGTAACTTCAACCTTGCGGTTTCCAATTCCGATACTGCTGCAAAGTCACGATGTGAATAACGCGCAGCGGGCACGCGACGTTGGTGCAAATTTTATCAATAAAAATTCTGAAAGTCTGGCGCTTGACATTCACAATTACATTTATAAGCGATTGGGGTTTGGGAACTTTGTATTTAAAGACCTGGCAGGAAATCCGATCATGATCGCCAAAAATCTGGCCGAATTTCAGGAAATGTTCCGCATTGTACCGGAGATGGCTTTGGCCTATCATGGTCAGCGAAATTCGTTTTCGACCTGGCTCATGGCGCGAGGTGAAATCAATATTGCAGAACAACTCCTTCCCTACCGTTTCGAGGATTTTAAAAATTCTGACGATTTGCGTCAATTTTGCCTCGACGTATTTGAACAGTCACGAATACAAAAAATCCAAGGTAGCCTCATCGGGTTTGATCCCTCGCTGGTAACTGGCAACCGATATGTGATGAGTCTCGGCAAAGGTTCGCTGGGCGGCAAAGGCCGTGGAATGGCCTTTATGTGCAATTTCATCGAAAACATCGATTTTGCTAAAATCATTCCTGAATTAAATATCCGGATTCCGGCCACTGCGGTTATCGGAGCCATGGAGTTCGATAAATTTCTGGAAACCAACGACATGTTTGATGAGATTTATTCGAGCAACGATTATGAACGAATAAAGAATATTTTTTTGGAAGGTCAGTTTAGCAAAGAACTTCAGGAAAGGCTGTACATTTATCTCGAAAAAATGACCCAGCCACTGGCCATCCGGTCTTCCGGCTTATTCGAAGATTCGTTGATCCAACCATTTTCAGGAGTGTATGCCACTTATTTGATTCCCAATAACCATCCGGATATTGTTGTGCGTTTTCAGCAACTCGAAACAGCCATTAAATTGGTGTATGCCAGTATTTTTACCGAATCGGCCATGTCGTATTTTGATGCGGTAAACTACAAAATCGAAGAAGAAAAAATGGCTGTGGTGATTCAGGAAGTTGTCGGTCATCAGTATCAGGATCATTTTTATCCGTCGATCAGTGGTGTGGCGCAATCGTATAACTTTTATCCGGTATCGTATATGGAGCCCGAAGATGGCTTTGCAGTTGCTGCCATCGGACTGGGAATGTATGTGGTGGGGGGTGAAAAAGCCTACCGGTTTTGTCCACGGTATCCACAAATTAATGCCTCAAGCGACCATGATCTGGTGCGTGATTCGCAAAAGGAATTTTATGCCATCGATATGGATCACACGCAATTTGATCTTGAAGGTAGCGGTGAAAATGCGGCAATCCGAAAAATGAAAATTTCGGCTGCCGAAAAAGACGGAGTTTTGCAACACTGTGCCTCGATTTATGATAATGAAAATGATTGCCTGATTCCGGGAATCGAAAGTTCGGGTTTACGGGTAATCGACTTCGCCAACATATTAAAATACAAGCACATTCCATTTGCTGACACGCTAACTTTGTTGTTGCGGCTTTTCCGTGAAGCCATGGGTTCGCCGGTTGAAATTGAGTATGCCGTTGATCTGGAAAAAGGCGAAAATAAGCTTCCAACTTTTTACCTGCTGCAAATCAAACCATTGATCCGTCGCGATGATCAACTGACCGTGAACCTAGGAGAAATTGATCCTGAAAAAACACTGATGTTTGCCCGGCGTGGAATGGGAAACGGGGTGGTAAGTGGCATTCATGATGTCATATTTGTTGATCCGGGACGGTTTGATAAAATGAATACCCGCGAAATTGCTGCCGAAATCAATCATTTTAACCGAAAAATGGATGCTCAGAATAAAGAATATGTGTTGATTGGACCCGGTCGCTGGGGTACCCGCGATCCATTCACCGGAATCCCGGTTTTGTGGTCACACATTTCGAAAGCCCGAATTATTGTGGAAATGGGACTGGAAGACTTTCCGCTTGATGGCTCACTGGGTTCGCATTTCTTCCACAATGTAACCTCTATGAATGTTGGTTATTTCACTATTCCTCACAATTCGAAGGATGCTAGCGTCAACATGCATAAACTCATGAAAATGCCCGTCATTGAGGAAGGGAAATACATCAAACACGTTTGTTTCACCAACGAACTTCGCATTGTAATGGATGGAAAGAACAGGCAGGCAGTTATTTCATTTGAAGAATAGATATCGGTCTTCTTCCAATCCGGAAGAATTATTCCACCATATAAATATTGGCGTGAATTTTTAGCCATTTATTTTTCCAGCTTTTTGAAACTACCCTGCAAAAAAATAATTTACCAGCATCCATTAATCGGGAGCATATTAAATTCATTTCTGCTGGTACAAAACCGATACGAATGTTGTCGCAATAAACAGCAATTGCAAATTCATCGAACTGATTATTCGGATCTCTTTTCAGGATTAAGACTTTCTCAGGAACGATTTTATCTTCAATTGTTTCAATTTCTTTGCAATGAGTTGTACCGGCAACTACAATTTCCAGCAGGAATATTTCATGGACAAAAGGCTTAATGCCACTTTCAACATTGCTTAGAAGTGCCAGCAATCCCGGCGTAACAGGCAGTATCGATTCATTCATCGGTCATGATCGTTATGATGTTAATATACTTTGCTATTTCTTCTTCGAAGGTTTTGATTTGATTTCGTATTTCTTCTTGCCGCCGGATAATGTATTCATCGTCGAAAATCAATTCTTCCATACTGAAAGGAAAGCTATGTTTTAGTTCTGCGATTTTATCTTTTAGGGTTGAAATATTATTTCTCAAATGTTCAATTCTTGCCTTTTTTTCATTACCCGGGATGAGAGTAAGCTTTTCGATATTGGATTCATCCAGGAAAACTAATATTTTCTGCAAATCATCTAATCGTTGTAAGTCATACGCAGCTTTGACTTTAATGAACAAATCTTTTTCGTCTTCCGTTTGATTTGGATTCAAATCGGGATGCAGTCTTTTACAGAGAACCCGAAAAGTTTCTTTCAACTTTAAAGTATCTTCTTCTGAAATCAGATGGGAAAGTACCTTTCCTGCCTGATCGATAGCAGCAGATTGAGCTTCAATTTCGGCATAATATTTTTTTAACCGCTCTTTTAACTCCATATCAATCAAATTGTAATTGGGCTTTTCATTCCGATTGATTGCAGCCTGTATCAAATTCATTTGCATTTTCATTCGGGTAGCTTCGGTTTGTTTTTGAAGCAATTCAAGTTGGAGATGACCTAGTTTTTCAAGATATAGGGAGGTAAGCATGACTGAATCATTTTCAACCATTTCTTTGTGACGGGTGAAAATGTCAAGAAATTCCAAATGGAGTTTCTCCAGTTCAAGAGTTAAAGCAGCATTTTCGCTGGTAATTGAAAGTAAATTATCATTCATTCCTCCAAAAATTATAATTAGAATATTCTTTCAGAATACAATTTGACGATAAAGCTAACAATAATAATGTTCTTCTCTAAGACTTATCTTAAATATCAATAAACTGAAGATTAGTGAACTACCTGAAATGCGGGCTAACCTGAATTGTGCTCAATTTCAACAAGTAAATTATAAAAAACAAATTCCAGGTTTAAGGCTAACAAAGCTAAAACCTGGAACTTAAATTTGGAACTTGGAACTCGTCTAAACCATTTTCGCTTTCAACTTCAAAAGCTCTTGTTTCATATTTTCCAAATCCTGCATCAGGTTATTCTTCGAAGTCGAATCTTCAACCTGAGTTTTATATTTCTGAAATAAGTCTTTGTAGTAGTCAACGCCTTTATTC
>JBBQMW010000046.1:0-25456 GCA_038329265.1 Bacteroidales bacterium
TAACAACGGATCGATTGTGGACTGTAGTTCCGAAGCTCCATTTCTTTGATAAGCTTCTCTACTAAAACTGATTCTTTTTTTTCATGATGCTAAATTTTAAAATTAACATCCTAAAATTACCGAAAATCATTTAATTACCGCAAATCATTTAATTACCGCGATAGCGGTTTAGTTCAACTAGTAACTAGCGGAAAGTTTATAGTACTTTTCAAAGGTTTCATTGTTTTAAAAGCTTGACTTCTCTATTCATTTAGTTTCATTTTTCAAACCTTAAAAGTAGTGGTTATGTTTACAAATCAAAACTATTGGCGAGTTTTTATTGTATTTTTTATTTCAAAGCTCCCGTCCATCGTCGCCCTGCTGGTTTTTCCATCGTCCTGCTAAAGATTTCGTCGTCCTGCCAGAAGAAATGGCTTCCCTGCTAAGTTTCTGGCTGCCCTGCATAGAATTTCAGCGCCCTGCTAAGGTTTTTACCGTCCTTCAAATCAGGACTTTACCGAAGTTGTGAATCTGCTTTGTTCAGGAAAAAGAAATGAGAAAAGAGGAAAAAGGATGTTGATTTTCCCTTTTCCTCTTTCCCTTTTCCTCTATTCACATTCCAGTATTTATTCTACAAACTGCTTCGCATAGTATTTGGCAGTCAGTTTTTCACCGGTAGCTTTTTCGATCATCTCATTCCATGAATATCGGGCACCCGGCATAAATATTTTTTCTTTCAGATAGGTTCCAACAGCCTTCTCTCCTACCAGCGACTGGTTTTGAGTGATATTCGTCGTCATGTAGTTGTATATTTGTGAGGCCAGAAGTTCGCCTAACAAGTAGTTATGGTAGTAGCATGGATAAAGTGCCACATGAATTTTCGTTGCCCAGTCAGGCATGTTCCGGCCTTCAGGTTTTTTCAGCAACTGGTAATTTTCAACCATATCCCACCACAATTTATTCAGATCCTGATCCGGATTTTCGTACATCGACTTCTCGAAACGGTACATCACCTGCGCCCATCGGCTGAAAACCAGCATCTGTAAACGGAGCGCCTTGCGGCTATCTTCTGTAATCTTTGCACTTTCGGTGGAGTCGATAATTCCCATTTTCTGCATCCATCCGGGATTGGTAGCCATACGACCAAACATATTGGCAATTGCTTCGGTAGTAAATGTATGAGCAGCATCGCGAAGTGTAAACGGCAGTGAAGGATCGTTGTAGTAGGAATACACGCCATGTCCGAGTTCGTGGAGAATGGTATTCATCCAGTAGGAGTCGGGGCGGATATTGTCCAATGTTCGGACATCACCTGAACGATCAATATCGGTACAGAATGCATGTTGGTTCTTTCCGGGTTTCTCATAAAGGTCACTTTTTGCGAGAACAGCATCCACATTCAGACCGATTCCGTCGTAGAATTTAGCTACCAATTTAACCGGATTCTGATCTTTGTAATAAGGATCAAAATTCACAGGATAGATTTCAGGAGCTTCTTGAAAAAACCGGTTCTGATAATGCCAGGGTTGCAATTCTGATGTTTTTATTCCGTAATGTTTGGCAAAATAGGCATCAATATCACCCTTCAACTGTGCAAAATTCACTTTGGTCAAATGATCGAGTTCATCGAAAGTTGCAGTCACTTCTGCCGGATCCTGTCCCGAAAGTTTCAGACTCATTTCGTGGAAATTACTGAATCCCAAATTCTGAGCAATAAGGTTACGATGCTTTACCAGTTTGATGATATCTTCAGCCACCACCGGTCCGAGCAGCTTGTGAGCTTCCCAAGTTGCCTGAAGTTCGGCACTCGACTTTGAATTCCGGAGTACATCTTCAACCTGATTGTCAGAAAGCTGCTTCTCTCCTACTTTTACCCTGAAGTTCAGGTATTTCTTATTTATTTCGGTCTCCATGGCGAGTTTGGTCGCTATCAGGCTGGTATCAATCTGTTTGCCAAGATAAGCATCGTAGATCAGATCCATCTGACGAAGCAGGATCGAATCCTTTACTGCATTGGATTCTTTAATTTCTTTTAGCTCGGCAAATGCTTTTTTGTCGGTGTAGTATTTATCAAATTCGAATGACGCTTTTTCGCTGATTGCCAAATCGGCGTCGTTGCCGGTGATATTGGCATTCCACGATGTGATTGCGGCCTCTTTGTAAAGCGGAATGACCTTGGCATCGTAGGCTGTAAGAAATTCTTTCAAACGGTTTTCCATTTTTTCCTGTTTAGTTGAACACGATATCAGCATGGATAGCATCAATCCAGATACGACAAATGGTTTAAGATTCTTCATGACATGTTAATTTATGGTTTAAAATGATGGTTTTTTCAGCCTTATTTTGAAATCCATTCTTCGGGATTTTGCTTGACGTTTTCATTCCAAATCTGGAATTTAAGTACGGTTTTATCATCATCGGTGCCAATGGTACCAATGATTTGCTTGATGGACACCTTATCGCCCGATTTAACCCGCACATTCACCAGATTCGAATAAACAGTAAGGTATTTACCATGCCGGATAATAACCGCATAATTTCCTCCCGAAACCACAAATACTTTACTCACTTCACCGGCAAATACCGATCGTGCAATGGCTCCCTGTGCCGTTGAAATATCGACTCCGTTGTTTTTAACCTGAATATTTTTCAATACCGGATGCTCATGAACTCCAAAATGATCGGTGATTACTCCCCGCTCGACAGGCCATGGAAGGCGGCGTTTATTCTGTTCAAATAGTCCTGATGCCAATTTCTCTTCAGGGGTCATCTCAAAAACAGTTGACGTACTTGGTTTACCCGTTTGTTTTTCCTTCGCTTTGGATCTTTCTTTGGCTTTTTGAACTTCTTCTTCAATAATCTTTTGTATCTCATTGCTCAACTGAGCCTCAATTTTTTGCTGTTCACGCAGTTTCTTTTCAAATTCTTTTTGCTTCTTCTGAAGTGAGGTAAGAACTTTTCCCTGTTGTTTTTTCTCCTGATTTAATTTTGCTGCTTCCAGTTTTTGGGACTGAAGGAGCGTTTCCTTTTCGGTCCTCTGCACCTGTAACCGACCTACTTTCACCTGAATCAGATCACGTATCCACTGGATGAGTTCGGCCTGTTTTTTACGGTATTCGGTATATTGCCGTAAATAAACCAATCGTTTATAAGCCTGGTTAAAACTGTTCGCCGAAAGCACAAATAGAAGTTTGCTGTAGTTGGTCTGATTTTTCTGCGTAAACAGAATCATACCCGCATATTCCTTTTTAAGTTCCTCCATATCAGCATTCAACGAATTCACCAACCAGGCATTCTGGTCAATAAAATCAGCCAAAACCCCTACTTCCGAGTTAATTCCTGTGATCAGATTCGTTCTCAGTTCAATTTGTTTATTCAGGATTTTGTATTTGTTCAGGGTTTGTTTTTCATTCTTTTTGGCTTCTTCGAGCAATTTGGTGGTGTATTTGATCTGCTCATTGGTTTTCTCCTTTTTTTTGCGCAATTCATCGAGCGACTGTGCCTGCAAAAACACGGTCGTCAACATGAGAACTGAAAGGAGTAAAAATATCTTCATCCTAATTGGTCTTAATCCGGGTATAATTTTCAGGTACTTTAAATCGGACTTCATTTTCTTCTTCCATCGAAAATCCACTCAGTTTGACATTAAGTTGAATGGAACTTTCAGGACTCGTAAAACGAAGGTCGATTTCGCCAGGATACAATTGCTTTTCGACGATTGTATAATTCGAAAAATCAATGTTCAGGTTCCTCGAATTTCCAGCATCTTCCATCTTTATTTTCCGGAGTTTGTAAGTTTCCGGATCAACATAAACCGATTGATGTACCGGCGAATCGGTAATAACAGACTTCGATTTACGGACTGGTTTTCTTGCCCTTACTCCTTGATTTTCCTTTTTCCCTTTCAGCTTGGTAACCGATTCTAAAACATACATTCCTGAATCAATCCGGATTTCGTATTTCTGCTTTTCCGGATTTTCATCCTGAAGCGAAAAGATATTGTTGGAGATAATGGCATTGACGGTTTCGAAATCAAGATCCATGTCGAGCCACGAACTTAGGTAACTGTAATCGTCGATAAAATAGGTGTCTTCAAGGTAATTGATGAATTTGACACTGTCGGGAGTTAACCAGAGTCGGCCAACCGGAATGTTTAGTTTCGTGAGCATCACGGTAATCCGCTGATCTTTTTCGGCCAGAATACTAGCCTTGAATGAGGTTTTTGATTTCCCGTTGTCGAACTGACAAGCTATTTTTTTGATCGCCAAATGCTGATAATCAAAGGCATTGTTTTCAATATTCCGGATAAGTTTACTGGTGGTGGTCGGTTTGACTGCTGCAATTGTTGGAGCAACACGAGCTGTGCGACACGAGGAAAAACCCAGTAAAACAAGGCATGAAATTCCAAAAACTGATTTTTTTAATCCGGACATTATTTCAAAATTTTCTATTTATCGATGTAGCGTTGCTGCTTGATTTTTTCACTGATGAATTCGCCTACATCACCTATTTTCTCAGCCTTCTTCCATTGTTCAAGGGCTGTTTCCTTCTCGCCAAGCATGTATAAAATATCACCGTAATGCTCGACAATAACGCCATTTTTTTCGCCCCCGTTTTTAATTGCTGTTTCCATGTAAAACTTGGCAAGGGTATAATCTTTTCTCATGAATAAAACCCAGGCATACGTGTCGAGATAGGTGGGGTTCTCGGGATTGGCACGAACGGCTCTACCGCTCAATTGTTCAGCTTTTTCAAGGTTTTCGTTCCGGAGCGAAAGGTAGTAGGCATAATTATTCATAGCCAGCCAGTTTTCAGGATCGAGACTAATTACTTCGTCAAATGCTTTGAAAGCGGCTTCTACTTTACCGAGTTTATAATTGGCTTCGGCCCGGTATAAATCGAACTGAATTTTCAGAGGAATATTGCTCAGCACATAAGCGTCACCTTCGTCGAGAATGCTAATTGCTTCGTCGTATTTTTCGAGTTGCAGACAGGCAACCGCGTGTAATCCATATAAAATAGGCTGATTGGGAAACAACTCAATGGCTTTTTCTGAATCGGTGTAAATGCTTTTAAAGTCGAGCAAATCGTTGCTTACCAACAACATTCGCTCCCAAATCAGGTAATTGTCCTTGTTGGTTTCAAGCACTTTGCGGAGCTGATCACGGGCTTCGGACAGCTTACCTTTGCTGATCAGGTATTCGGAATAAACAGTAAAAACCCGGTAGTCGTCAGCATTGGTTTCCACCAGGATGTTTACCAACTCGCTTACCTGGTCATCGGTAAAAAAGGGAGATTCAGTCTCTGCGGTAACCAATAGATAATACTGGATTTTTGTTTCTACATCAACTGTTTTATTCTGAAATCCCTTTTTGATGTATTCCCATGCTTTTTCTTTGTCTTCTTTTTCACGGTAAAACGAAGTGAGCGAAAACAGAACAAATCCGTTGTCAGGATCAATTTCAAGAATTTTATTGTAGTATTTCAGTGCATTGACTTCGTCTTTTTCGGAGAGGTAAAAATCGGCCATTAACCCGTAATAGTGGGCTTCCTGTGGATTTGAATCAATGAGTTTCTGAAGTTCTGCCTGAGCTTCCTTTTTCTTTCCGGCAGCCTGATAAATCTGCTGTTTCTCTACCGAAATCTGGTCGGTTACTCCAACTTTTTTTTCCAGCTTCTCATAGGCGTTAATCGCCTGATCGTATTTTTTAGCCGACGAAAGTAAAGCTGCATTCATGTAAAGGTATTCCAAATCTTCAGGTTCATTATCGAGTAACAGCTGATAAATACCCGCAGCCTTTTCGTACTGTTTTCCCTGCTGATAAATTTGAGCCAGCAATAATTTATACCATTTATTCTCAGGATCTAGCTTAATCGCCTTTTCGAGCAGAAGTGAGGAGCTGGTTTGGTCGCCGTTGCTGCTGTGTATTTTGGCCAATTCAAACATGGCTGACGACGAATTTGGATTAATCTCAAGGCATTTCGAAAACAATGAAACGGAAGCCTGTTGGTTTCCAATCATTTTTTGCTTGAGTCCTTCGATAAAAGTGTACTCAAATTCATTTTTTTCGTCGGTCGAAATGCTCGCTTCTTTCCCTTCGGACTTTACCGGTATAGCTGTCGATGTTTGCTTCTTTGCAGTTCCGCACGAAGCGACCAGAATTGTAATAACAATCAGGTAAACTATTTCGCTTTTCTTCATTCGTATTATTTTTTTCCGGTATGTCCAAATCCACCGGCTCCCCGCACTGTCTCTTCAAGAATTTCAACAGCATCCCAGCCAATATGTTCGTGGCGGGCAATGACCATCTGGCAGATGCGTTCACCGTGCTCAATAACAAACTCTTCGTTCGAAAGGTTAATCAGGATAATACCAATTTCGCCCCGGTAATCGGCATCGATAGTTCCGGGAGTATTCAGTACTGTGATTCCTTTCTTCAGGGCCAATCCGCTGCGTGGTCGAATCTGTGCTTCGTAACCAACCGGTAATTCAATATATAAACCGGTAGGAACTAACACCCGTTCGAGCGATTTCAAGGTGATTGGTTCTGAAATATTGGCCCGCAAATCCATTCCTGCCGAGTGAATTGTACTGTACTCCGGAAGCGGATTAGTGGATTGATTGACTATTTTAACGATCATTTTATGCAAGTTCAAGTTCTAATTTTTTTTAAAGCTGCTAAGATATGGATTTATAGTATGAATGAAACATTTTAACCGGTCGTGTTAACATTATTTAGGAGCTACAACAGCAAATCTGGAAACGGAAAATGGAAAACGGATAATAGAAAAATACATTGATTTCGTGCATATTATAACACGGAAACGACAATGAAGTCTTCCATTATTTTATCTGAAATGAATAATCCTTCGGGACTTAAACAGACTTTTCCTGAAAGGAAACTTACATGCCCTGATTCCATATTATTATGCTTTGTTTTCTGATAATGAGCGAAATATGTTTCCGAAAACTCTTCCCGAATGTATTCTTCCGAGATTCCCCAAATTGTTCGCAAACCGGTAATGATGTAGTCGTTATACCGGTCCTGTTCGCTCAGGATTTCGGTTTCGCTGTATGATTCACCGTTTTCAAGACCTTGCAAATATTTAGCTATTGAAGACACATTCCAACGGCGGGTTTCCAGATCGAACGAGTGAGCCGATGGGCCGATGCCGAGATATTTTTTGCTTTTCCAATACGATGAATTGTGCTGCGAATAAAAGCCCGGCTGACAGAAATTCGAAATTTCGTAATGCTCAAATCCGGCCTCTTTGAGTATTCGGATCAAGGTTTCAAATTGCTGAACACTCAACTCGTCGGGCAACTCTTTCAGGACACCTTTTTTGAGCTGATCGTAGAAAACCGTGCCTTCGTGGTAAGTTAGATTGTAGGCCGAAATATGTTGAACATTCAACTCAACGGCTATTCGAACGTTTCGCTCCCACTCTTCCAGGGTTTGATTGGGCAAACCATAAATGAGGTCGATACTGAGGTTTGAAAAACCAGCATTTTTAGCCCATTTTACCGACTGAACAGCCTGCATAACGCCATGACGGCGGTTCATCAGCTTCAGATCGGATTCGGCAAACGACTGAATACCCATGCTGAGCCGGTTGTAACCCATTTTCCGCAAAGCAGTCAGGTTGGCCTGATTTAAGTCATCAGGATTGGCTTCCATGGTTATTTCAGCTTCCGGTGAAACTGCGTAATTCTGACGAATGGTATGTAAAATACCGTTGAGTTCATCGGGAAGCAAAGCGGAAGGAGTTCCGCCACCTAAATAAATGGTAAAAATTTCTTCGTGAGCCAATTCAGGGGCACGGTATTCAAGCTCCAATTTTATGCCAGCCAGTAATCTGCTTTTCAAACTGAAATCAGTTGACTTGAAAAAATCGCAGTAATGACAACGTTTTCGGCAAAAAGGGATGTGAATGTAAATTCCGGCCATTGGAAAATTTACAGAAGAATCAATTCTTCGATACCCGTCATATCGCCTAAAATTCGGGCGATGCTGGTTTCCTGGTAAAATTTGCACAACTGTTCACGAATTGGACCAAACCGCATATGAACCGGACATGGTTTTCCGTTTTCGGCATGGGTTGCACATGGCTTAAGGCCAATCAGGCAATTCTTGAAAAAATCTTCGCCATCTACAATTTTTACAATATCGTAAAGCGAAATATCATCTGCTTTTCTCCCAAGGCCAAAACCACCATTAGGACCTTTGGTTGAAACTAAAATCTTCTGCTTCACCAGATTTTGAAGGATCTTCCCTAAAAAAGGGGTGGGAATTGATAAATCGGAGGAGATTTTTTTAATCCCAATTCTTGTCCCTTCTTCTGAATTTTTTCCCAGATAGATGAGCGCACGAATTGCATATTTACACGTATTGGATAGCATAGGTTTTAATTTTTATTAGTCCATTGATTACTAAAAGATTGATCGGCGAATTTTGGAATTTGTTTTTTCTCACCCAGAGCATTTGCTCCTAACAATGAAAATGTATTTTTTGTTTTACCACCCAGCAAGTCCAACCTTTTTCGCTTCAAAAAGGCAAATTCATAGGCTTTCATTCCCTGATTCCAAAGAAAACCGCCAGCCCCAGCCCTCACCGCATCGCGACGGTTAATCAGCAACATGTGATGAAGCGGAATTTTAACCGGACAAACCTCGGTACATTTTCCACACACCGAACAGGCCGAACTCAGGTGATTATATTCTTTCAAACCCTTGAAAAAAGGTGTAATTACCGAACCAATTGGTCCGCTATAAGTAGCATCATAAGTGTAGCCGCCAACGTTCCGGTAGATCGGACAGGCATTCAAACAAGCTCCACATCGGATACATTTCAGAACCGGATATTGTTCGTCGTTTTGAAAAAGTTCGGATCGTTTGTTATCCAATAAAATGACAAACATTTTTTCCGGACCATCCGTTTCATCCGATTTTTTAGGACCTGTAATCAGCGAATTGTAAACCGATATTTGCTGACCTGTTCCGTGAGCAGCCAAAATTGGCCACATCAGGCCCAAATCCTGCATTCGTGGAATTACTTTTTCGATACCTGCAATGACGATATGAATTTTCGGGAAAGACACCGTCATCAGTGCGTTTCCTTCGTTTTCGGTTAAACAAATACCACCCACATCGGCCACCAGAAAATTGGCTCCGGTAATTCCTACGTCGGCAGTTGTGAATTTGGAGCGAAGTTTTTTTCGAACCCAATCGGTCAGGTATTCGGGTGTACTACCTTCAGGAGTATCAAATTTTTCGGTAAAAAGCTCAGCAATATCCTGACGCGATTTGTGCATACAGGGAGTCACAATGTGATAAGGTTTTTCGCCAGCCAACTGAACAATGTATTCACCCAAATCGGTTTCGAGCGACTCCACTCCCATTTCTTCCAGATGATCGTTTAAATCAATTTCTTCGGTGGTCATCGACTTGCTTTTTACCACCGTTTTCGAGTGATTTTCGATCATGATTTTCTTCACCGCTTCGATGGCTTCTTCTGTATTTTCGGCCCAAATAACCGATGCACCATTTCCGGTTATATTTTTTTCGAACTGAATCAAATACTCGTACAAATTATTTATTGCCTGCGACTTAACATACGATGCACGAGTTTTCGCCAAATCCAGGTTGGAGTATCGTTTCATACCACGGTCAACCGCAGCATCGTATTTCGACATGTTGAATTTGATGACCGCCCGATGTTTCAGATCGAATGAAATCTCTTCAGATTTTTGTATAAATAGTTCCTTTTGTGCAGACATTTTTTATGCGGGTATTTTATTAATTCTGGTCTGATGGCGACCACCTTCAAAGCGGGTATTCAAAAAAATCTGAACGATTTTAACGGCTTCCTTATCGCTGAGATAACGAGCCGGAAGTGCGCAAACATTGGCGTCGTTGTGCAGGCGTGCCAATTCTGCAATTTCGGGCAGCCAACAAATGGCCGAACGTATTTTCTGATGTTTGTTCGCGGTCATATTTATTCCATTTCCACTTCCGCACAAGGTTATTCCCGTATCGAATTCGCCATTGCTCACCGCAATTGCCAGAGGATGTGCAAAATCAGGATAGTCGCTGCTTTCGGCAGAAAATGCTCCAAAATCCTTGTATTCTATTCCTTGTTCCTGAAGGTATTTCAGTATGGCTTGTTTGCACTCAAATCCGGCATGATCGCTGGCTATTGCTATTTTCAATTTTTCCATGATTCATCAAATAATTTTCAAAAATAATACTAAAAAGTATTTTATTGCCTAAAGCTTCAATAAACTTCGCAGATCATTTTTTTCGTTAATAAATACGAGCACTAAAAATGCTGAAAACAAACCGATATTTAGCCCGTACTGTTGAATTTCGGAAGATAAATGTATGTATCCGGAGAGATAAAATAGCCCGATGGAAACCGAGATGTAGAGAAGTATTCGTTTCAGGTCGTAGTCAACTTTGTAGTATTTCTGACCGATTATATACGAAATGATGGCCATGATAATGAAGCAAAAAAGCACTGCATAGGCAGAACCCATGTAACCCATTGTTGGAATGAACATTATATTGGTAGTAATGGTCAAAACGGCACCAACAATTGCAATCCAGGCGCCCATCCATGTTTTATCGGATAATTTGTACCAAAGCGAAAGATTAAAGTAGATTCCCATAAATAAATTGGCCATTAAAACAGCTGGAACAACCTGTAATCCTGAATGGTACTCGGAGCCAATGATGATTTTAAATACATCGATGAAAAGGGTGATTCCCAAAAATATCAGCAACCCGAAGATTACAAAATATTTCATGACCTGAGCATAAATCAGCCTCGAGTCGCTGTTTTTCTGATGGCTGAAAAAGAAAGGTTCGAACGAATATCGGAAAGCCTGAATAAACATGCTCATCAATACCGCCAGTTTATAGTTGGCCCCGTAAATTCCAAGCTGTTCCATGGGATGCTGGCTGGCAGGTATCAACTCCGGAATGAGAATTTTATCGATGTTTTGGTTGATCATTCCGGCAATTCCAACAACCAGAATAGGGAAGGAGTACCAGAACATTTCCCGGAAAAGTGTCCAGTCGAAAATCAGTTTGATCTTTCGGATTTCAGGAACAAGCATGATGAGCGTAATGACTGAAGCCAAAAGGTTTGAGACGAAAACATAACCAACGCCAAATGAGGGATCGTAAATAAAGCGGATCATACTATCGGGATTTGATTTCAGTATATGCGGACAAACCGAGAGAAAAAAGATATTGAAGAAAATGTTAAAAAAGATGTTGACCATTTTCAGCGTGGCAAACCGCACTGCTTTTCCTTCGAGGCGCAAATTGGCAAACGGAATGGCTGTTCCGGCATCGAGCGCAACAATTACAGCAAGCAGTTTGATGTATTGTTCGCTGTTCGGATAATCGAGAAAACCAGCTAAATTTCCGGAGAAAACAAATGCGATTAAAACAAAAAACAGCGAACTTCCGAAGAGTGAAAATGCGCTGGTAGAGTATATTTTATCGTGATCTTTTGATTTGTTGGCATACCTGAAAAATCCGGTTTCCATACCAAAGGTGAGCATGACCAGTAAAAATGCGATGTACGAATATAAGTTGGTTACAACTCCATACTCTTCAGGAAGAAAAATACGCGAATAATACGGAACCAGCCACCAGTTCAGGAAACGGCCAACAATGCTACTCATGCCATAAATGGCTGTTTCTCCGGCAAGTTTTTTTAATGCACCCACAATCAAAATAATTTTTGCCAAAGATATAAAGCAATTCCTTTTACCAACTCCAAATGTGAACTTGAAAGCCGATTGATTTTTAAATTGTTTTATATTTGAAGCCTGTTAAAGAATCAACTTCATACACTACCCATGAATTTCAGACTATCAGCCGGTTTTATTGTGTTGGCCATATTTATAAGTTCTTTCTCTTGCTCAAACAAACCAAGCCGATCGCGTAAACCGGTTGTGCAGATTAGCATCGAATCAGTCAATAAAAAAATTGCTTTTGGTGACGATATCACCATTGGTATTGCAATTAAACTAAAAGATGGCGAACTACAGGAAACCAAGCTATTTGTTGATTCTGTTTTGGTTTCATCGGGGAAAGAAAATGAATTAACCTATTCATTGAAAAAATTTGAAAATATAGGCAAACATACGATAAAGGCTGTGGCGACAAAAACCGATGGAGTAGAGGGCATTTATTTCAAAACCTTTGAAGTTTTATCGAATGTTGTTCCTGAAAAATTTGGATTTGAAGTGGTTCAAACACATCCCCATAACGAAACATTCTTTACTGAGGGTCTTGAATTTCACGATGGATTTCTTTATGAAAGCACCGGAGAAAAAGGAAAATCAGGTATTTATAAAACCAATCTGAAAACCGGTAAAATAATTCAATCGGTAAAACTTAATAACAAATATTTTGGTGAAGGAATTACCATTTTTAATAACCGCATTTATCAGCTGACTTATAAAACCAAAATAGGGTTTGTTTATAATCTTGAAAATATGGCTTTGGTAGATAGTTTTAAGTTTGAATCTGCCGAAGGCTGGGGAATGACCAACGATGAACAAAACCTGATTATGAGCGATGGAACAAATATGCTAACATACATCAATCCAATAACTTATAAATCCGTAAAAAAAATTCAGGTTTACGATGATAAAGACCCGGTTTTATACCTGAATGAATTGGAATATTCGGACGGATACATTTATGCCAATGTTTGGACAACCAATTTACTCGTTAAAATCGATCCAAAAACCGGAAAAGTTTTGCAAAAAATAGATTTGGATGGAATTTTAATTCTGTCAAATTCAACAAAACAAGTTGATGTTTTGAACGGTATTGCGATAGATCCGGTATCTAAGAAAATGTATATAACCGGAAAACTTTACCCTAAAATATTTGAAATTAAGCCAGTTAAAAAAGGGTAGGAGCGTCGCCGTATTGAATCTTTCCCAAATGTTTATAGGCTAATTCAGTAACTTCTCTTCCACGGGGAGTTCGCTTCAAAAAACCTTCTTTTATCAGGAATGGTTCATAAACTTCCTCAATCGTTCCTGAATCTTCACCAACAGCTGTCGCTATTGTGGATACACCAACTGGTCCACCCTTGAATTTATCGATAATGGTGACCAAAATTTTGTTATCCATTTCGTCAAGGCCATATTTATCTATATTCAGTGCATCCAGCGAATATAAGGTAATTTCAATATCAATATGACCATTTCCTTTAACCTGGGCAAAATCGCGAACTCGACGCAATAAAGCATTCACAATACGAGGAGTTCCGCGGCTACGTGAAGCAATCTCAACAGCAGCCTGATCATCAATTTTTACTTTCAGAATAAAGGCTGATCGTTTCACAATTTTGGTAAGTATGTCAACATCGTAGTATTCCAGATGCGATTTGATGCCAAAACGAGCCCTAAGAGGACTTGTAAGTAAACCTGAGCGGGTAGTTGCACCAATTAATGTAAAAGGGTTTAATTCGAGCTGAATGGAGCGCGCACTGGGACCTTTATCAATCATGATATCGATCTTGTAATCTTCCATCGCTGAATAAAGATATTCTTCAACAATTGGACTCAGGCGGTGAATTTCATCGATAAATAAAACTGCATTTGGTTCGAGATTGGTTAATAAACCAGCCAGATCGCCGGGTTTATCCAAAACAGGTCCTGAAGTAATTTTAAGTGAAACTCCCAATTCGTTGGCAATGATGTTTGAAAGGGTAGTTTTTCCAAGCCCCGGAGGGCCGTGCAGCAATACATGATCCAAAGCTTCTCCCCGCATTTTGGCTGCCTGTACAAATATTTTTAGATTTTCTACAATTTTACTTTGGCCGCTGAAATCATCAAATTCCAATGGCCGCAATTGTTTATCTATTTCCTGGTCGTTATCAGACACGGATTCTTCTCTGAAATCAAAATGCTCGTTCATTATTAGCTTTTAATATCAGTCAAAAGTATTAAAAATAAAGCAAGGTGGTTTTAAATATTGAATGGAATAAAATCAGGAAGTAATTTCAAGTTCCGAAAAAATTGTTTTTAACTTTTCTATATCAAAAGGTTTCGACATAAATTCATCCATCCCGTATGAGATACATTTATCACGGTCATTATCCATTGTATTCGCCGTAAGAGCAATAATGGGTGTTCGTTTTAATATGCCGTTCAGTAGTTCTTCTTCCCTAATTTTAATTGTTGCTTCTAAACCATCCATAACCGGCATCATGATATCCATCAAAATAACATGAAATTTTTGCTCACGAAAACGTTCTATTGCTTCAATACCATTATTGGCAATAACAACATCGTGATTATATTTTTTTAAACTGAAAGTTACAATCCTTTGATTTAAAAGATTATCCTCTACTAGAAGTATACTTAGTCTCTCACTCATATCTTACATTCAACTCTACTAATATTATATATTCCAAAAAATACATAAAGGATACCCTCAATTATTAATTATTTTGATTTGCATTTATATTATATTCTTTTAAAACTTAATTAAAAATAATGAATATGTATATGTGCTGTTAGTATCCTTGATATCTTTTTTGTGTTCTATTTGCTTTTTAAAAATACTATAAATTACTCTTTTTTGTAAACGAGTTATTAACATGCTAAATATTTGAAGATAAATGTAATCTAAATTTGATTAACAATTGTTAGCTTCTGGCTTTATTAATAAATAAGTGTTGCAGAACGATTACATTTTGTTTACACGAGTAGTGAATACAATTAATTATTTATTCTTGCTTCTTCTTTTTAAAATATCTATTATAAATATCTATGAATATCTTTGCAGAAAGTTTGGTGTTTTTTCTTTGAATTTATAAACAAGAATACAGTAAGAATGTTTAAAAAGTGTATTTATAATTATTTAGTAATGAATTTATTATAACGATGGATAATAATTATAAACAGTTTGTTGATAAGCTAAATTCATACATAAAAAAATTCTACCTCTATCAGTTAATAAGGGGCTTAATCCTCTTTATACTAGTGGCATTAGTATACTTTAGTTTCATTTCTACACTTGAATACTTTAATTTTTTTGAACCTAAAATTAAATTTTCCATCGTAGTTTTCACTCTCATTTTAACGCTTCTTATTTTTGTTTATTTTATTGCTAAACCAATAGTTAAATTAATTGGGCTAGGAAAACGACTAACTTATTACGATGTTTCTTCGCAAGTAAGTAGTGTATATCCTGAAATTAAAGACAGACTGATCAATATTGTTGAATTGGCTAATGATAATAATTCTTTATATTCCAATGATTTACAAAATGCAAGTATAGATCAGAAAATTGATGAATTGAAAATATTCAGGTTTACTGATGCCATTAGTTTTAAAGACTTAAAGTTAATTGGTGGCATTTTAGTTTTTGGTATGACAATACTATCTTTTGTATTTATAAAATCACCTGAATTTTTTTCGGAAAGCGCTGTTCGGCTTATCCATTTTCAGCAAAAGTTTGAAAAGCCTGCACCTTATGTGTTTATGCTTGAAAATAAAGATTTTGAAATAATTACCGGTGAATCAATTGAACTTAAATTACGTTGCCAGGGTGATGATATTCCTGAAATGATGTTTGTAAATATTAGCGGGAATAATTTTTTAATGAATAAAGTTGGAGACATTTATAATTACACGATTGAAAATTTGAATAGTTCTGTTTCAATCTATTTTACCGATAAAAAATATGTTTCTGAAGTATACCGTATTACTGTTTTAAACAAACCATTCATTTCTTCATTTACTTCGGAAATAAAACCTCCTGCCTACACCAATTTGAGTAGCGAAATTCTTCAAAATATCGGCGATTTTAAGATTACTTCAGGGACAACTATTACCTGGACATTTAATACAGTTGATACTGATAGTTTAACTATTTTATTTAGTGATAGTTCCAAAATATCGGCTGTTCGTCGTGGAAATACATTTGAATTATCTAAATCAATTTTTTCGGATTTGGAATACCGTATTTCCATCATGAATTCAAGATTAAAAGAAAACAATAGTCTTGTTTATAAAATTGAGACTATTTCTGATTTGTTTCCGGAAATAAAAGTTGTTCAGGTACGCGATTCGATGGATTTTAAAAACTATATTTTTAAGGGTAACATTGTTGATGACTACGGATTTAGCAAACTTGATTTCAATGTTAACTATGAAGGAAAAGACAGTATTTTTCAGGTTTCATTTACTTCATTCTTATTAAATCAGGATTTTTTTTACTCGTTTAATTTTGATCGATTAAAGGATTTAGGGAAGTCGTTTACCTATTTCTTTTCAGTTACTGATAATGATTATAATAATGGTTATAAGCGATCTATAAGCGAAACTTTTACTTTCTCATTTCCTGATTATAAGGAAATTGCTTCAAAAGAGAATTCTGACATGAATGAGATTGATAAGTTATTGGAGAAAAGTTCGAAACTCACAAAGGAAATTCAGCAGGACTTTGAAAATTTTAAAATGAAACAAATCAATTCTGAATTAACTGAATGGGAAAAATTCCAAACGGTTAAGGATATCATGAGTAAAAAATCGGAACTTGAGGATATAATTAATAAACTTAATCAGCAAAATAAAGAAGCCAATAATTTTCAGGAATCATTTTCAGAAGATAAGAGTGATTTGCTTAAAAAGCAAGAACAGATTGAACAGTTATTAAATGAGGTTTTTAGTGATGAATTAAAAAAACTTTTTGAGGAGTTTAATGAACTTTCCAAGCAATTTGACATGAAGAAGTTTGATCAGTTGTCGAAAGAAATGGAATCCAATCTTGATGATATGTCGAAACAACTGGATAAAAATCTTCAGTTATTAAATAAAATGAAAGTTGAGCAAAAGGCTGAACGTATTATTAAAGAGTTAAAAAAATTGTCTGAATCTGAAAAACTTATTAAAGAAAAGATTGACAAAAGTTCAGATTTAAAGATTATTAATCAGCAGGAAAAGGATAATTTTTCGTTATTAAAAGATCTTGAAATTGATTATAAGGATGCTTTAGAGTTTAACAAAACTCTTGAAAAACCTATGAATTTGTTCAATTTTGATAACGAATTTTCAGGAATTAAAGACAACTACAATAAAGTTTTAACTGATCTGGAAAAGGGAAATAAGAGGAAGGCATCTTCGAGTTTGGAAAATACAGTTAAAACACTTGATCAGCTTATTTTTGCGATGGATCAAATGTTAAATAGTGGTAAGAAAAAGGAGAACGAGTCAAATGTTAATGATCTGAAACAGATTCTTGAAAATTTAATACTAGTTTCTTTTGATCAGGAGAATTTGATGAAAAAACTGGGTAGGACTGATTATAACAATCCTTTGATAAACGAAATGAAGGTAAAGCAAAAAAATATTTCTATTCAGGTTGAATTTATTAAAGATTCGCTGTATGCTGTTTCGAAACGTTCACCTGAAATTAGTTCGATCATTAGTAAGGAGATGCTTAGCCTTGAAAGTAGTGTCGGGTATTCGTTCAATAATTTGGAGTCGGGTAATATTGGAGGTGCATTGATGTATCAGCAATATGGAATTACGGCTGCTAATAATTTAGCTCTTTTTCTGAGTGAAGCACTTGAAAATATTAAAAAACAAGAACAGGAAGGACAGCCGGGTGAAGGAGAATGTGAAAAACCTGGTGGAAAAGGTTCTAAGCCAGGAATGAAAAAGTTAAAAGATAGTCAGAGTTCAATCAAAGAGCAGTTGCAGCAGATGATTGATCAGATGAAAACCGGGGATATGGGAAAAATGAGTAAAAATATTGGCCGGACTCTGGCACAGCAGGAAATGATGCAACAATTAATTCGTGAAATGTTGAATAGTAAATCAGTGGGATCGAAGGCTGGAGAACAGCTAAAAATTGTTGATTTAATGTTGGAACAGACAAGAAAAGATCTCATCAATAAAAATATTACTTCGGAATTAATGAACCGACAGAATTTAATTTTATCGAAATTACTTGATGCTGAAAAATCAGAAATAGAACGTGATTTTGAAGAAAAGCGTGAATCAAAAACAGCTATTGATGTTAAGAAAGTGAACCCAGAAGATTATTTCGAGTATAAGAATAAGTTGAAAAATGAAAATGAGTTGATCAAACGAAATAACTTTAAATTGCGGTCATTTTACGATCAGAAATACAATCAATTTTTAAATCAGATAAAGAACTAATTTTGGAACGTGACTTAGTCATACCTTCGAAGCTTATTTGTTTGAATGAAGTAAGATACTTTTTAGATGAGATTTTTAATGAATCTGACCTAAACAGGACTTATTTTAATAAGGTTTTTCTAGGCTTGAGTGAAGCTGTATGTAATTCAATTGTTCATGGAAATAGGTGTGATGTTTCAAAAAGTGTTAGTGTCTGTGCTTTTTGCACTGACAGAAATTTGGTTTTGGAAGTGAGTGATGAGGGTGATGGATTTCCAATTGATTGCATTGAGGATCCTACCTGTGTAGAAAATCTGAATAAGGAAAACGGAAGGGGAATATTCCTTATTCAGGAAATTGCCGATGAAGTTGTGTTTTCTGAGGGTGGTAGAAAAGTTTTGATTCGGTTTATTTTAGATTGATGAGTATACAATATTTTAATGAAGATGTTCGTCTTCCAAAGTTGCAGAAAAGAAGAACTACAAATTGGATTAAAAGTATAATTGGTGCTGAGGAAAAAATATGTGGTGATATTTCTTTTATCTTTTGTTCTGATGAGTATTTGCTTGAAGTGAATAAGAAATATCTGAATCATGATTATTTCACGGATATAATAACTTTCGATTATGTTTCGGGTAGTTTAATGAACGGTGATATTTTCATTAGCGTTGACCGGTTACTTGAAAATTCCAAAGTGTTTGATATTACTTTTGAAAACGAATTATATCGTATTCTTGCACATGGAGTTCTTCATTTGATAGGCTATAAAGATAAAACGATAAAAGATAAAAAAATGATGACATTTAAGGAAGATTATTACCTTAAACTGTTGTTGGATAATTGATTATAATATAAATTGTTAAGGATGTTACCGGTTTACGATGTTATTGTTGTTGGTGGAGGTCATGCGGGATGTGAAGCAGCTGTAGCTGCGGCAAATCTGGGTTCTAAAACATTGTTAATTACAATGGATATGACCAAATATGGCCAGATGTCATGTAATCCGGCCATGGGTGGAATTGCGAAAGGTCAAATTGTTCGTGAAATTGACGCATTGGGTGGATTTTCTGGTATTGTTACCGATCAATCGAGTATTCAATTTCGAATGTTGAACCAGTCAAAAGGTCCAGCAATGTGGAGCCCAAGAGCGCAATGCGACCGTTTTCGATTTACAGAAGCCTGGAGAAATGTCTTGGAAAATACTGAAAATTTGGATTTATGGCAAGATGCTGTAGTTTCACTTCATATTGAAAAGAATGTAATTAAAGGTGTTCGTACAAAGATTGGTATTGATATATTTTCTCAATCTGTTGTTTTGACCAACGGTACATTTCTGAATGGGTTAATGCACATTGGGAAAGCTCAGATGGAAGGTGGCAGAATAGGGGAGACCGCTTCTTATCATCTTTCAGATCAGTTACTTCATGTGGGATTTAGAACTGGTAGACTAAAAACTGGTACTCCGGTTCGAATTGATGGCCGAAGTATTGATTTTTCAAAACTTCAGGAGCAAACTGGTGATGATAAGATTGAAAAGTTTTCTTTTCTTCCTGATGTTAAATCTACATTGAAACAAAAAAGTTGCTGGATTACTTATACCAACGAGAAAGTACATTCAATTTTAGAGGAAGGTTTTGCCGATTCTCCGATGTATAATGGCACTATTGTTGGCACCGGTCCAAGGTATTGTCCAAGTATAGAATCGAAAATTGTCACTTTTGCTGAGCGAACTTCACATCAATTGTTTTTAGAGCCTGAAGGAGAGAATACGATCGAATATTATTTAAATGGCTTCTCTTCCTCGTTACCTTGTGATGTTCAATTGCGGGCTTTGAAGGAAGTACCCGGATTGGAAAATGTTCGTATTTTCCGTCCTGGATATGCCATTGAATATGATTATTTTGATCCAACACAATTGACTCACACACTTGAAACCAAGCTAATCACTAACCTCTTTTTTGCCGGACAAATTAATGGCACAACTGGCTACGAAGAGGCGGCAGCTCAAGGTTTGATTGCGGGTATTAATGCCCATCAGTCTGTTCATAATCTTCAACCATTTACTTTGAACCGAGACGAGGCTTATATTGGTGTTTTGGTCGATGATTTGGTAACAAAAGGTGTTGATGAGCCTTATCGAATGTTTACTTCCAGAGCAGAATATCGTATATTATTAAGACAAGATAATGCCGATTTTAGATTAACGGCCCGGTCTTTTGATATAGGTTTGGCAAAACAAGATAGATTGGATTTGTTACTTGAAAAGAAAATCGCAGTTGAAAGCATCATCGATTTTGTCAGTAATTTTTCCATTAAGCCACAATTTGTAAATTCAATTTTGGAAAGAAAAGGATCTAATCCTTTAAAACAAGGCGTAAAATTAGTTGATGTTATTACGCGGCCACAAATTTCAATTTTCGATTTGATTGAAGATATTCTACCTTTTAAAACGTTCTTGAAAAGGATACCTATCGTACGTTTTTCTGAGATTTTGGAATCTGCTGAAATTGCGATTAAGTATTCTGGTTATATTGATCGTGAGAAGTTAGTTGCCGATAAATACCGGAGACTTGAGAATATTGTTATAACCGGAAAGTTTGAATACGAAAAATTGCATACTATTAGCACAGAAGCTAGACAGAAGCTTGCTGAAATTTTACCTGACACGATTGGTCAGGCAAGTCGAATTTCGGGAGTCAGTCCCTCGGATATTAATGTGTTACTTGTATTGTTAGGTAGATAATGTTCCACGTGGAACTTTAAAATTTAGTCATGGATTTAAAAAGTTTTGTTCGCACTATTGAAAATTACCCAATTGACGGGATCAGTTTTAAGGATATCACCACATTGTTGAAGGAACCTGTTGCTTTTAAAAGCGTGGTTGATCAAATTTCAGAATATTTTCAAGATAAAGGAATAACCAAAATTGTTTCATTGGAGTCACGCGGTTTTATCGTGGGAGGGGCAGTAGCATATTGTATTAATGCGGGTTTTGTGCCAATCAGAAAGAAGGGAAAATTGCCATCAGTAGTTTTAAATCAATCATACGAGTTAGAATACGGTGTAGATTCTATTGAAATACATACAGATGCTCTCGATGAAAATGATGTTGTTTTAATTCACGATGATTTATTGGCAACAGGAGGTACAGCTCTGGCAGCACTGAATCTGGTAAAACAATTGAATGTCAAGAAAATTTACTTCTCCTTTATTTGTGACTTAACCTTTATTCAAACTGAAAAGAAGTTGGAGTTGGCGAAATATGATTCACATTCGGTTATTCAATATTAGTTGAAGTATTTGTTAATTGTGATTTTTGATGGCATTAAAAAACGCTGAATATCTTCGTTCTCTTGTTTCAGTTCTTCCAGATCAGCCTGGAATATATCAGTATTTTGATTCTACCGGAAAGATCATTTATGTTGGTAAAGCTAAAAATCTCAAGAAGCGTGTTGCCTCTTATTTTAATAAAAATCAGCAAAATCGGAAGACTGAATTATTAGTAAGGAATATTTCTGAAATTCGACACATGGTTGTAGAGACCGAGCAAGATGCCTTGTTGCTCGAAAACAACCTCATAAAAAAATATCAGCCGAGGTATAATATCCGGCTCAAGGATGATAAAACATATCCCTGGATTGTCATCAAAAATGAATCTTTCCCTAGGGTTTTTCAGACTAGAACTGTAATTCGTGACGGATCTTCTTATTTTGGACCATACACTTCAATTCTTATGGTGCGGATGCTTCTCGATCTTTTTAAGAAGCTTTTCAAATTGAGAAATTGTAAATTGAATTTGTCCGAAGAGAATATTCGTCTACGGAAACTCAAAGTTTGTCTCGAATTTCACATTGGAAATTGTTTAGCTCCATGTATCGGCAATATTGACCAACTCCGTTATATGGAAAATATTGATCAAATAAAGGAGATATTGAAGGGTAACATCTCTGGTGTGATTAAATATCTCAAGGATTTGATGCGACAATTATCATCAGAAATGAAGTTTGAGGAGGCTGCTACCATAAAAGAAAAATTGGATTTGCTCGAAAAATTTCAATCGCGGTCAACTGTGGTTAGTAATTCAATTAGCGATGTTGATGTTTTTACCATTGAAGAAGATGAATCTTTCGCCTACGTGAATTATCTGAAAATAATTCGGGGAGCGATCATGCAGACCTATACATTGGAGTTGAAAAAAGTTCTCGATGAATCTCCTTCGGAATTACTTGAATTCGCAATTGTTGATATTCGCCAAAAGATTTTTAGTAATGCCAAAGAAATTTTGATTCCAATCAAACTCGATATCGAGCTTGATGGTGTAAAATTTCAAATTCCAAAGCAAGGCGATAAAAAGAAGCTTCTCGAACTTTCAGAACGGAATGCGAAGTATTACCGATTGGAGAAAATGAAGCACCAAATGGTTTCGAAGACCGAAAAAAGTGAGATGCGAATTTTGGAAACCATGCAAAGGGATTTACAGCTAAAAGTTCAGCCCGTACACATCGAATGTTTTGATAACAGTAATCTTCAAGGAACGAATCCTGTTTCATCGTGTGTGGTTTTCAGGAATACTCGTCCTTGCAAAAAAGATTATCGGCATTTTAACGTTAAAACAGTTGAGGGGCCTGATGATTTTGCTTCGATGGAAGAAGTTGTTTACAGGAGATACAAACGCTTGCTTGACGAAGAACAGTCATTGCCTCAGCTGATAGTAATTGATGGTGGAAAGGGGCAACTGAGTGCTGCGTTGAATTCACTCGAAAAATTGAATTTGCGTGGAAAGATCGCAATAATTGGAATTGCAAAAAGATTAGAAGAAATATATTTTCCGGGAGATTCGGTTCCATTGTATCTGGATAAAAATTCAGAGACATTAAAAATTATTCAGCAATTGCGCGACGAAGCTCATCGGTTTGGAATTACTTTTCATCGAAACAAGCGATCAGGTGAATTTATAAAATCGGAGCTTGAAAATATTTCCGGAATAGGGGAGAAGACTATTTCTGCAATTTTGAAGCGTTTTAAGAGTGTTGAGAATCTAAAAAATGCAAGCTATCAGCAGGTAGCCGATGAAATAGGCGAATCTAAAGCACGAATAGTATTCGATTTTTACAAGCTAAGTCATTGAAATTTAAAAGCTTAATTTGATGTAAAATCGTATTTTTTCGATCTTTTTTTTGTTCAAAATAGATCAATTCCGGTATTTTTCTTCGTTGTCGAGCAACCCAAGGTACGAATTGTAGCGGCTTTGTGCAATTTCACCGTTTTCAACAGATTTTTTTACCGCACATTGAGGTTCGTGTGTATGGGTGCAATTGTAATATTGGCAACCGTCTAAACTTTTGAATATTTCAGGAAAGTAGTGAGAGATTTCTTCCTTTTCCATTTCGAGAACTCCAAATCCTTTAATGCCCGGAGTATCGATAATGTATCCTCCAAAATCGAGTTCGAACATTTCGGAATGTGTTGTAGTATGTTTTCCTGAAAAATGTGCTTCAGAAATGATTCCGGTTTTTAGCATCATGTCGGGTTGGATCGAATTAATGATGGTTGATTTTCCAACTCCTGAATGTCCCGAAAAAACATTGGTTTTATTCGACATCATTTTTCGTAATTCATCGAATCCAATATTCTTTTTGGCTGATAATTTCAAACAACGATAGCCTACTTTTGTATAAATATCAATCAATGAATTCATCAATTGGGTTTGCTCTTCGTTGTAAAGATCAATTTTATTAAAAATCAGGTGACATGGAATCCGGTATGCTTCCGCTGAAACCAGAAAGCGGTCGATAAAAGTGGTGGTGGTTATCGGAAATTCAATGGTCACAATCAAAAAAGCCTGATCAATATTTGCGGCAATGATATGCGATTCTTTGGAAAGATTTGGAGATTTACGGATGATGTAATTTGTGCGGGGAAGTATTTTCGAAATAAATCCAACGGTTTGACCATCAGTTGAATTATCTTCTTTTGATACGGTAAGTTCAACCTGATCGCCAACAGCAATAGGGTTGGTGCTCCGGATTCCTTTTAAACGCAAATTTCCCTTTATTCTGCTTTCGATTAAGCTTCCTTCTGTTGTTTTTACGGTGTACCAACTCCCTGTTGATTTTATTACAAGACCTTTTTTCAATGGATTTTTTTGCTTTAAGTTATTTCGTTTTATCTTGTCATGCGAATTACATGTACCAAAAGTAACAAAAATTGTGAAAAGGATTTTAAGCTATAACGTAAATGGAATCAGGTCGGCTGTGCGAAAAGGCTTGCTCGGATTTTTAAGTGATGTTGATCCTGACATTATTTGTTTTCAGGAGACAAAGGCGCAGCCCGGAGAAATGCATGAAGCCGATTTTGCTGGGTTGGGATATCATTGCTATGCTCATTCTGCTGATAAAAAAGGGTACAGTGGTGTGGCAATTTTTTCAAAACAAATTCCTGATCATGTTGAATACGGTATGAATCATTCAAAATATGACATGGAAGGAAGGGTAATTAGAGCTGATTTTGGTGAGCTTTCAGTCATAAATGTATATTTCCCTTCAGGAACGACCGGAGAAGTTCGACAGGCTGTTAAAATGAATTTTTTGGCTGACTTCCACTTGCACCTGAATGAACTGAGAAAAGTTCGGAAAAATCTGGTGATTTCGGGCGATTACAATATTTGCAGACTGTGGATTGACATTCATAATCCAATACAGCAGCAAAATACTTCAGGCTTTTTGCCTGAAGAGCGGGAGTGGTTTGCCAAATTTGTTGATGACGGATATGTAGATAGTTTTCGCGAAATAAATCAGGAAAAAGATCAGTATACCTGGTGGAGCTACCGTGCCGGAGCCCGTGCGAATAACAAGGGTTGGCGTATTGATTATCACATGGTAACCAATGAATTGCGGGATAAAATATTGAATGCCAGAATTTTATCCAATGCAATTCATTCCGACCATTGTCCGGTTTTGGTAGATCTGGATTTTTGAAAAGTTATTCCCAGTTCAGAATTATCTTTCCGCAATTTCCTTCTTCCATGATTTGAAATGCTTCCTGAAAATCATCAGCGGGCAAGCGATGGGTTATTACCGGAAGAATATTTAATCCTGTGGAAAGCATCATTTCCATCTGATACCAGGTTTCGTACATTTCACGGCCATATATTCCTTTTAGTGTCAATCCTTTAAAAATCAGTTTACTCCAGTTAATTTGTGTATTTGATGGAAGTAATCCAAGTAACGAAATTTTGCCTCCGTTGTACATGTTTTCAACCATATCGTTAAATGCGACAGGTGATCCGCTG
>JBBQMW010000047.1:0-25431 GCA_038329265.1 Bacteroidales bacterium
ACAAGAGGGCAACAGAGACGTGGAGCGAGAGCTTGACTACTACAATCTTGATGTAATTATTTCGGTTGGATACCGTGTGAAATCTGTGCGAGGAACTCAGTTTCGTATTTGGGCAACCAAACGACTGAACCAATATATCCGCAAAGGTTTTACGATGGACGATGAACGTCTCAAAAATCTGGGTGGCGGCGGCTATTGGAAAGAACTTTTGCAGCGCATACGCGATATTCGCTCATCCGAAAAAGTATTTTACAGACAAGTGCTTGATATTTATGCTACAAGTATTGATTATGATGCCAAAGCCGATGTTTCTATCGAATTTTTCAAAAAAGTGCAAAACAAAATTCACTATGCAGTAAATGGTCAAACGGCAGCCGAAGTTATTTTTAACCGTGCCGATTCTGAAAAAGAATTTATGGGATTGATGACTTTTCCTGGCAATCGTCCATACCTGAAAGATGTTGTGGTTGCAAAAAACTATTTAGACGAAAAAGAGCTTCGTTCGCTCGGTCAAATAGTATCGGGGTATTTGGATTTTGCAGAGCGAAAAGCAGAACGTGAACAAGCAATGACCATGAATGATTGGACGAAACATTTGGACAATTTCCTTACCATGAACGAACCCATCCCAAAACATATGCACTACATTGCAGACTGTAACGACTTTGATGAAGTTCTGAAAAATGAATTGCTCCGACATTGATTGGAGCCAGTCGCTAAGCGATATTGACCGCCAGCTGTATGCCAAATACGGGTTGAGTGAAGAGGAAATTGGGTTTATTGAGGGAATGATAAAGGTGATGGGGTAAAAGCGAACTTTAAACCTAACAGGTGGAAGCAAAAACAAGAATATTTATTCAAAGTAAAACACAATGGAGAAAGACTTGATCGTTTCGAATATTGAAAGGCAAAATATTTTGACCAATAGAATTGCTGTGAATACTATAAGGCAAAAGTTAGAATTGCCTGCTATGTTATTCAACCAGGAATATTGTTTCACCAAACAAATGGTTGCCGATTTTTATGACGTGGATATATCCACAATAAATAGATATTTAGGTACTTACGACGAAGAGTTAATGCAGAATGGATTTTTTTTTATGCAAGGGTAAGCTTCTGAAAGATTTTAAGTTACAATTTGGTTATCTCAAATGAGACGACCAAATCTACCGTTTTAGGATTATTCAATTTTCGTTCGTTTTTAAATATCGGTGTATATTTGCCTTCGTGAAACGAAAAATTGAATTGCTGGCACCGGGTGGAGATGTTGATTCGATCAAAGCTGCCATTGCAGCCGGAGCCGATGCGGTTTATTGCGGCCTGGATCGGTTTAATGCGCGAAGCCGGGCGGCCAATATTCGATTCGACGAGTTGCAGGGAATCTTACGTCTGGCGCATCAGCATAATTGTCAGGTTTTTCTAACACTGAATATCATGGTGCTCGAAAATGAAATCGCGGCACTCGTAAGTCTGCTCAATCAATTGGTAAACACCGGAGTCGACGGCATAATTGTTCAGGATTTGGGATTGTTTTATTTACTTTCCGGATATTTTAAAAACCTTAATATCCACGCTTCAACACAGCTGACCACCCACAACGAAGGTCAGATTCGGTTTCTTGCTCAATTGAATGCCAGCCGGGTGAATCTTTCACGGGAATTAAGTCTTGCGGAAATTAAGCATTTAACAACGGTTGCCCACCAGAATCAGGTTTTAACCGAAGTTTTTGTGCACGGCTCGAGTTGTCTCTCATTTTCAGGTATTTGTTACATGAGTTCTGTTCATGGGGCAAACTCCGGAAACCGCGGACGGTGCAGTCAACCCTGCCGCGATCAGTATTTAACCACGCTTGCGGGTAAAGATTTTCCGCTCAATCTGAAAGATAACTCGGCATGGTTTGACCTCGGCGAATTGGCCGATGCCGGGGTTGACTCGGTAAAAATTGAAGGAAGGATTAAAAAATCGCATTACGTGTTTACGGTGACCGCTGCCTGGCGAAAACAACTCCAAAGTTATTATCAGGGGAGCAAACAACTGGATGACAATAGTGCCATTTATCAGGTCTTTAACCGTGATTTCACAAGTTCCTATCTGAAGCGTGACCGACAAGATAATATGTTTATTGACAATCCCCGGAATCATTCGGCTATTCACCGAGCCAAACTGTTAGGCGGGTTGACAGATGAGTACATCGAAAAAGCGAAAAAGGAGTTGCACGATGAAAAAGCGGAAATCAAACGTCAGGTCCAAAATCAGATTGAACAGATGAACATTGCCAAAGCTCCTGTAATGATCAGTATTTTCGGGGAAGCTGGAGGTCCATTAAAAGTTGAGGTAAAAACTCCGGATCGCTCCATGGTATTGTTTTCGGAACAAAATCTTGCAAATACGGGTACTGAGGTTTTGAATTATGCCATGCTGTTTAAACGGCTGAAAGCAATCAATGATACAGAATATTACATCGAAGAACTAAGCCTGAATGAGCTACCCGGCAATCTTTATCTACCTTTCAAAGAACTTACTTCCATCAAACGGAGATTGCTGTTTTTCCTGAATGATTCAAGGGAATTTATTGATCCCGTTGCTGTTCCTGTCCTGAAAAGGCAGGCTGCTATAACCGGAAACCCCACTTTGTTCGTACTCATATCATCAGCTAAAGATGTGTTTCTTTGCAACGAAACTTCAGCAGATATCTGTTTTCAGTTACCCAATTCGTTTAAAGCTGAATTAGCCGACCTTTTCCTGAAAAACAGAAAACTGATCCCCTGGTTTCCTTCAGTTTTAATTGGTGAAGACTTTACTGCAGCGGTAAATTTACTTCAGGAAGTGAAACCTGCACTGATTGTTACAGACAATACCGGAATTGCTTACGAAGCCTGGAAAGAAGGAATTCCATGGATAGCCGGGCCTTTTTTGAACCTGGTTAATTCGTATAGCTTGCTCTGTTTGAATGAAAACTTCAATTGTTCCGGAGCGTTTATCTCCAATGAAATCAGTAAAACTCAACTTCAACAAATCAGAAGGCCAGCCGGTTTCAAACTATATTCCAGCATCTATCATCCGATTGTTCTGATGACGAGCCGACAATGCCTTTTTCATCAGCTCACCGGATGCGGGAAAAATCGAATGGATGATTCCTGTATCAGCACCTGTGAAAAATCGACATTTCTTACCAATGTTAAGGGAGTGAATTTCATTGTTGAAAAATCAAGGGGGAATTTTAATCGTATCTGGAGCGCAAAAAATGTGTTGAATACCGACATTGCCGCAGATATTCCCGGACTCTTTTCCGGTTTTTCAATCGATTTACGGGATGTGAAAACTGAAACCCGGACTTCGCTGGATAAATCCGGAATAATCAGGTTGTTTGAAGATCATCTCCTTGGAAAACCAGATTCAGTAAACGAACTCCATCGACGGATATCTCCCACAACTAATATTCAGTATACAAAGGGAGTCTGAATTTTGATAGACAGAAACAAAGGTCCCCGGTTTTAAAAGGCACTTTGGAGCCTCCAAATGCTATAAGAACTTTGCAGATTCGAATAGACTTTCAGATAACTTATTTCTAATTGTACTTTATTATATTTGCAGCCGATTTGAATTGAAAATAATCATTTATAAATATATTAATACCAAACACATGGCCTTGCAAGAAGAATTAGAAAAACAGGGAAACTGGCTTTTCCGTTACCGAAGCTCGCTTCCTTTATTCATTTTATTTATTGGAATATTTGTAAATATCCGAACCGAACTTCATCCTGAAGTCTTTGTTCTGAAAGGAACTTCATACGAAATCTATTTTGAAAGTTTTTGTTTGCTGGTAAGCTTATTTGGATTATTTATCCGGGTGTATACAGTTGGACACACTTTAGACTGGACATCCGGCAGAAATACTTCGCAAGGACAGGTTGCCATAGCTCTTAATTCAACGGGAATATACTCCATAGTGCGGCATCCATTGTATCTGGGGAACTTTTTTATGTGGCTCGGGCCTGCCTTATTGAACGGTCAAATTTGGTTTATCGTTTCGTTCTGTCTTTTTTATTGGGTTTATTATGAACGAATCATGTTTGCTGAAGAGCAGTTTTTGCGGCGTAAATTTCAGGAAACCTATACCAATTGGGCTACAAATGTACCTGCATTTATCCCGAATTTCAAAAAATTCGTAAAACCTGTCCTGGGTTTCAGCTGGAAGAAAGTAATCCGAAATGAAAAAAACGGACTGCTCTCCGTTTTCTTTATTTTCTGTGTTTTTGATATTATCGGCGAAATGATTGAAAAAAAAGGAACTTACAACTACTTTATAATGGGTGGGTTTGTTATTTCCCTGATATTCTTTATTGTCATTCAATATTTGAAGAAACGCACCAAAGTATTTAGCGAAATTAGGACGGCCTAAATAAAGATTGGCAATCAATCTGGGTATTTTTAAGCAAAGAGTTTATTCCAACAAAGAAGAGTCAACATACAGTATCTGTATGTTGTGCAAAAACCTACGAAAATATCCGTTTAAACAGCAATAATTACCGGTATTGCATGGTGATTGAATACAATATGCATCTGGTTGTAAAGGGAGCCGGAAGTGTTATTTTCCTTCATTTAAGCCGAAAATGAAACAATCAATTCCTCAGCAGGATGCATCATTGCAACCCAAAAGGATATGGAGTGGCTATTACGCTGGATGAATCCAGAATTAAAACCTTCGGTTGTCATGGGTAATGAGATGGTCTTGGTTGACGGATTAATGAAATAGAAACTTTTTTGGTGATGAATTCCAAATAAAAAGAGTCAATCCACATTTACGGTGAATTGACTCTTTAAATTGAAAGCGGAATTTCTATTTCAACCCAAATTCGATCACTTTACCTAAAGCAACATACTTTTCGTACAGTTTGGCATAACGGGCAACATTTGCCGGAATTGGAGAATAGGTTTTTTCGAAACCACCACCCATTTTCTTCTGAGCTTCGGCAATGTTAGGATAAACGCCGGCAACAACCGCTGCAGCCATAGCCGAACCTAAAGCACAGGCTTGTTCTGAACGGGCTACTTTAATTGGCATATTCAGTACATCACATACAATCTGCATCACAAATGGTGATTTTTTGGCGACACCGCCCAAAGCAATAACGCCATCTATACGGACTCCTTCGCGGATAAAACGGTCAACAATGGCTTTGGAGCCAAAAGCAGTGGCTTCAACCAAAGCACGGAAAATACGAGGAGCATCCGATCCAAGGTTCAATCCTGAAATTACGCCTTTCAAATTCTGATTGGCATCCGGTGTACGGCGGCCATTCATCCAATCGAGTGCCACAATACTTGTTTCTTCCAGAGGAATTTGTTCGGCAGCTTTTGTTAGTTCCGGAATAATTTTCGATGATATTTCATTGATCATCTTCACTTTGGTATCTTCGTCAATCAGCGAACTGCTGGCAATAATCTGTTCAGTAGGCCAAGCCAAAACATTTTTAAACCAGGCATAGATATCGCCAAAAGCTGATTGTCCGGCTTCCATTCCCAACATTCCGGGAACAATCGAGCCGTCCACCTGACCACAAATACCACTGATCAGTTTGTCGCCAACTTCTTCCATAGGTGCAATCAGCATGTCGCAGGTTGAGGTACCCATCACCTTGCTCAGGTAATACGGTTCAATTTCGGCACCAACTGCGCCAAGGTGCGCATCAAACGATCCGACTCCAACCATCACACTGGTTGACAATCCTAATTTGGCTGCCCATTCCGAAGTTAAATGGCCGGCAGATATGTCGCAGGTAAAGGTTTCTTTGAACAGTCGATCTTTTAATCCACCCAATAACGGATCGAGTTTTACCAGAAAATCTTCGGCAGGTAATCCGCCAAAAGCCTCGTGCCACATGGCTTTGTGACCTGCCGCACAACGCGAACGTTTCATTGTTTTCGGATTGGTGTTGCCAGTTAGGATGGCTGGAATCCAGTCGCAATGTTCTACCCAAGAATTGGCCGCACGGTAAACACCGGCATCTTCGCGAATGACATGCAGCAATTTGGCCCAAAACCATTCTGAAGAATAAATTCCACCTTCGAATTTGGTAAAATCGATATTCCACGATTTGGCCAGCTGATTAATTTCGTCAGCTTCTTTTACGCCGGTATGGTCTTTCCAGAGTACAAACATGGCGTTTGGGTTCTCTTCAAAACCGGGAGTTAACGACAATGGAGTTCCTTTTTCGTCCACAGCAATAGGCGTTGAACCGGTGGTGTCAATCGAAATACCTACCACATTTTCAGCTACTCCGGCCGGAGCAAGTTTCAGAGCTTCAACAATCGTGTATTCCATTCCTTCCAGATAATCTTTCGGGTGCTGGCGAAACTGGTTGTTGGGTGCATCGCAATACAACTGTTTTTTCCAACGCGGATATTCAAAAACTACGCTGGCTACTTCTTGGCCATTTTGGGTGTTTACAATCAGCGAACGAACAGAATCGGTACCATAATCCAGTCCGATGGTGTATTTGGTTTGTGTCATCTTATATAGTTTAAAGTTATTGAGTTTAAAGTTTAAAGTTGGGTTCCAAGTTCCATGTTTCAAATTTCAAGAGTGCTTCTGAACGGAGCAAACTTGGAACCTGAAACTTTGAACATGAAACTATTTTTGCCCGTAATACGCGTCTTTCCCGTGTTTCCGCAGAAAATGTTTATCCAAAAGGCTTTGTCCCATGGTGGCTGTCGGATTGAGCTGAAAACTCTTGAAAGCCATTTTTGCGACTTCTTCCAGAACAACGGCATTGTGAACGGCATCATTGGCATTTTTGCCCCAGGTGAATGGTGCGTGATTGTTGACCAATACTCCGGGAATCATATCGGCATCCAAACCTTGGAAGCGTTCGATGATGACCTTTCCGGTCTCCAATTCATATTCGCCATTGATTTCTTCTTCGGTCATCTTGCGGGTGCATGGAATTTCTCCGTAGAAATAATCGGCATGAGTGGTTCCAATTGCAGGAATACCTTTCCCTGCCTGTGCCCAGCTTGTAGCCCATTCGGAATGCGTGTGAACAATACCGCCGATATTCAGGAAATTGCGATAAAGTTCCAAATGAGTTGGTGTATCGCTTGATGGGTTCAGTGTTCCTTCAACGATATTTCCTTCCAAATCAAGAGCAACCATTTGTGCTGGTTTCATTTCGTCATACGAAACGCCACTGGGTTTAATTACCATTAATCCTGATGCGCGGTCGATTCCGCTGACGTTACCCCAGGTAAAAATCACCAATCCGTGCATCACCAAATCCAGGTTGGCTTTCCACACTTCTTCTTTTAATTGCTCGAGCATAATAAGTTTCAAATTTCAAGTTTCAAATTTCAAGTCATTAATTGTTATTGTTGTCATTAAATGGTCATTTATTGGAAACCAAAAATAACCAAACGAGAAGCAAATGACAAAAAATGACGCAGAGCTAATGACTAAAAATACTTTAGGAACTCCAACTTTAGTTCACTTCGCACTTTTTATTTCACCGGTTCGAGCCAGGCGGCAAAACCACCACCCGGAACCATTTTTATTTTTACGACATCACCTTTTGCGACCGTTTTCAAAGTCCGTGACACTTTTTCGGCGTCAATGGCTGATTCAGGAGCATCTTCGAAGGCTACCATCTTGTATTTTCCATCATTCAAAAAATCGAGTTTAATTTCCAGACTTCGCGATTCACTGTTGGTCATTGAGCCGATAAACCATTCATTTCCTGAACGACGTGCTGAAGTGATGTATTCGCCAATCTGACCGTTCAGAATTTTGGTGTCGTCCCACATGGTTTTTACTTTCTTCAGGAATTCAGTTCCTTCCTGACCTTTGTAATTTTCAGGAGCATCGCAGGCCACCATAAACGGACTATCGTACACCACGAACTGTGCGAGTTGGAGTGCGCGGGTTCCCTGTACCTGAGCAGGTGATCCGTTTTCAAATTTTTCAGGAGTGCGGTTGAGGAAACCTCCGGGAGTGAAGTCCATCGGTCCGGCCAACATTCGTGTAAAAGGCAGGGTAACCATGTGCTCGGGAGTGATGCGTAGCGACCATTTGTTGTATTCGTTACCCAAAACTCCTTCGCGGGTAACTAAATTTGGCCAGGTGCGTCGGTAACCATCGGGTTTGTAGGCTCCGTGAAAGTCAACCATTAAATGATGCTTTGCAGCGGTTGTTACTACGCGGTTATACCAATTTACCATTTCCTGATCGTCGCTGTCCATGAAATCGATTTTAACACCAGCGATTCCCCAACTTTCGTAAGTTGCACAAGCTTTGTCCCAGTCAGAACGAGTTACATCTGAGCTGTAAATCCAAACCCAGCATTTTACATTTTTACTTTTGGCATAGGCCAGAATTCCGGGCATGTCGAGTTGTGGCGCAACTTTGGTAATGTCGGCCTCCGGAGTATTGAACGGTCCATACCATTGCCAGTCGATCAGCTGGTATGGCCAACCCATTTCCGAAGCCAGATCGATGTATTTTTTGTTGGTTTCGTTATCCATTTTCACCTCGCCACTCCACCAATGATCCCAGGCGCACATGCCCAGTTTGATCCACGAAGGATCAGCAATAGCACAAGGATCATTCAGGTTCATGATGATTTCTGATTCGAGCAGTTTTCCGGGTGATTCGCCCAGCATAATCACCCGCCAGGGTGTTTTGTGCGGAAAGGTGAATCGCACTTTCACCCCATTTTCGGGTTCTTTCGGAAGTGGCGACAATTTTGAACAAACAGAATAGCCGGTTTGTGAATGTCCCGGTTTCAGGTACATTCCTGCGTAATCGGTGATTTGTGCTTCGGTTATTGCAGCATAACAATTGTCGGAAACTTTCACTGTCATTGGAAGTCCGATTACCATCTGATCGGTAATTCCTGAAATTTTCCGTTTGAAAAATTCATTTTCCTGCGAAGAACGATAACTGCCATCGTTGGTAGCCCAGCAATCGTGATCGGCAGTAAAATTAAACGAAGTAGTTTCTTCTGTAAGTTCGTAAGAATGTTTATTGCCGTCACCAACAAATTCGGTTCTAAAAGCAACTCCATCGTCGAAAACCCTCAAAATCAGGTTCATTTTCCGGCGAGGAAACTTCTTTTCCTGCATTTCAATCGTCAGTTCCTTGCAGTTATTCAGGATGGTTTCTCTCCGTTTCAAAACCGGAGTCCAGGTTTCGTTGATTTCTTTTGTTGACGTTTTCAGGACCATCATATCGTCACCCAACGGAGGTGCCTGTTTGAATTCAAATCGGATAGTGGAATTGGAAATAACAGGTTTTCCATTGAAATTCACAGTATAGGAAATCTGATTGCCGATTTCCACCTTGGCTTCAGCCATTGAATGCGGCGACATCACAGAATATTGCCCTTGAGCAAAATTGAAGGAGAATATGAGGCAAATCATACAAAAAATAAATCTTTTCATTTTCATTGTGGTTTAGTATTATTCAGTTTTGCAGTTTGTTATTATGAAATTTCCGAATTGTAAAAAAATAAAATGTAAATCTAACACTTATCCTTGTAACTCAAAACCGGATGTTTTTTTCTCATTCAGATTTACACCGTTTGTATGCCTGCAGTCAATTTAAATTCCAGTTCTTTCAATTCCGCATGAAGTTTAATTTAAATGCTGAAATTAACTGTTTTAACTGGAATATATTGCCGGAAAACTCGTTTTTAATTTCGATATTGTCAAACATTTGAGTCAGGATAAACGTTTTAAACATGTCGTAAAACACAAAATCAGGATTACTCAGATATTACTTAATAAAACTACATCAATGCCCGTAAACATTCCGGAAACAGCTCAAAAACGAATCGTAATTATAGGTGCAGGTTTTGCAGGCCTGAAATTGTCTCAAAAACTGGTTGGATCAGGCTATCAGATTGTTTTGATTGACAAGAATAATTATCATCAGTTTCAGCCATTATTTTACCAGGTGGCCAGTGCCGGTATTGAACCAAGTTCCATTCTTTTTCCGCTCCGGAAAATATTTCAGAACCGAAAGGATGTTTACATCCGTGTTGGCGAAGTCTATTCGGTCGATACTGAAAAGAAGGAACTTCACACCAGTCTGGATACCGTTTGGTATGATTATCTGGTTATTTCAACAGGGGTGAATTCCAACTTCTTCGGAATGAAAAATATGGAGGAGTTTTCAATACCAATGAAATCTGCTTCTGAAGCTATGGCATTGCGAAATCGCTTGCTACAAAGCTTCGAAAAAGCAGTGACTCTGCGTGATCAGAATACCCGGAAAGCACTGCTCAATGTTATTGTTGTTGGTGGAGGGCCTACCGGGGTTGAAGTAGCAGGAGCAATTGCTGAGATGAAGAAGTTTGTCCTTCCGAAAGATTATCCTGATCTTAATTTTGATCTCATGCAGATTAGTCTGATTGAAGGTTCTCCAGTACTTTTGGGTGGGATGTCGAAACATGCATCCGAAAAAGCTTTGTATTACTTGCGACGTCTGGGAATTCAGGTACACTTAAATTCACGTGTTACCGATTTTGATGGAAGTATCCTGAGTTTGGACGATACGAAAATTGAAACAAAAACTGTGATTTGGGCGGCTGGTATTAGCGGAGTAATTCCTGATGGATTTGCCGCGGAATCAATTGGTCGCGGACGAAGGCTTGTGGTGGATGAATATAATCGGATAAGTGGATGTGAAGACGTATTTGCAATTGGTGATGTTTCGGTAATGGCAACTACCAATTATCCGAATGGACACCCACAAGTTGCACAGGTGGCTATACAGCAGGGATTAAATCTTTACAGAAACTTTATTTCTATTCAACGGAAGAATGGCTTGAGTAAATTTAAATACATCGACCGCGGATCGATGGCCACTATTGGTCGAAACCGCGCGGTTGCCGACCTCTCATTCATTAAATTCAGCGGATTTATCGCATGGCTTACCTGGATGTTCGTACATTTAATGGCCATTGTCGGGGTTAAAAACCGATTGCTTATTTTTATCAACTGGTTGTGGAATTATTTGACCTACGATCAGTCACTCCGCCTGATTTTATGGGCTGCAAAGAAAGATCCAACCAAGGTCATTTCGCCGTTGGACAGGCAATAAGAAAGGGAAGAAAATAGAAAATCCCGAAACCGATGATTCGGTTTCGGGATTTTCTATATGAATTGTTTCAATCATCAGAACTGGTGATAAATACTTTCTTCCAGATAAGGGTGGTTTTTCGGTACCAGACTGGCTTTTGACAAGGTGTTTGTTACTACCAGTGTAAATAGTCCGAGGAATCCAAGATAAGTACCGATTTCGAGGATGCCGAATTTAGCTTCGTGAACCACTGCCGGCCAGATGTAATAATACAATTCAGTATATTGCCCAATCATCAGTATCACAATTACAGGCAACATAAATACTTTGCTTCTGGATGTCATTCGGGGCATCAGGAACAGGAAAGGAATAAACCAATTCAGGATAATATTGACAAAAAATAATACGCCGAAAGCCCCATGCGAACGGTGCACGTAAAACATGGTTTCTTCAGGAATATTTCCGTACCAGATGATCATGAACTCAACAAAATTGAAGTAGCCCCAAATGATAGAAAGCATGAAAATATACCTTGAATAATCATGCAGATGGCTGCGGTTCAACATCGGAAAATGACCTATTTTATTAAGAATAATCACGATCAGGGCAATCACTGTCGCGGCATGTAAAAATGCGGCGATGAAGCTTTTTGCCGCAAATAATCCGCTAAACCAATGCGGTTCGAGTGACATAATCATATCGATGGCAAATAAAGTGAAACTGATTGCAATGATGAAAATAAGCACTTTCGAATATTTTTCGGAATCGTAGAAATGCTGGAGTCCACCTTCTGCATCTTCCTTCAGTGATATTTTGCGCAACAAACGAATCATCACAATCCATAATCCGAAGAAAAGGGCAACCCTCACGAAGAAGAACGGAATATTCAGATAAGGAGCTTTGTGGGCAAGTAATGCATCGGTTTCAGTAATTCCTTCGTGTGACCAGTGAAACAAGGAATGCATCCCAAAATACATCAGGAGGAAAAACACTGCGGCGACAGGAACATAAGATGCCATTGCCTCCGGAATGCGTTTAAATGCAGATGACCAACCTGCCTGAGCAATGTATTGTATCGCTCCAAAAAATGCAGCGCCAATAGCCAACGACACAAAATAATAGTTGTTCAGCAAATAGTTTGCCCAAGCCCTGTTTGGATCTAAAACAAAACCCACTACCATCGAAATCACTCCGATGACAATCAACCCATACAACAGGTTTTTAAATTTTTGGGGAACAACCAGTTTATCTTCCATTGATTCCATATTTTTTCTTTTTTTCTATTCTGTATTTTCATGTCCGTCAGCTAAAGCAGACGCAAAGGATAATCGCATAGATCATTAATAACTCATAACTTGCTTCACTATTTATGCAGCACTTCTTTAACATACATGGCTACTTTCCAGCGGTCCTCAGGCCTTACCTGAGAACCATGTTGTGGCATCACACCAAAACCGACGGTTACCACATGGTAAATCTCGCCTGCCGGTGCATTCCTGATTTTATCTGATAATAGCGTTTTCGGTGGAAACGGGTATTTTCCGCTTGTAAACAAATAACCTTTTCCATCGCCTTTTTCGCCGTGGCAGCTTATGCAATAAACCGTAAATACCTGTTTTCCCCGTTCCAGATTTTTGGAGCTCGGCTCATACGGATTTACCAACGCTAAACCTGCTTCGATCCGATCAGTATCATTTTTTTCATACAAATATGGCTCATACCCTAATGGTATTGTTCCTTCAACCGGATTGCGCATTGTTTTTCCATCAGCAAAATTCGGATTAGCAGTATACGTTTCGTAAGCTGCGGAATGTGTCATATCATCAAAATACTCCCATCCTGTTGTGTTCCGGTCGCGGTCACACGATCCGAAAATCAGGATCAGACTTAATACTGATATACTTTTATAAATGTTCTTCAGATTCATTCGTTGAAAATTTATTTCAGTTAGAGGTGGCTTCTTTTTGATACACTTCAGAAGCTCCATGCGACTGGAACAACTGTGTTACTTCAGGTATTTTTATTCCCATTTTATCCTGATCGAGCAGAATAATAAACTTATCGTCTGTTGCGCGAATATCAATGATATCAGCCTGTTTACCCGGATAAATTTTAGCCCTTACAGAAAAGGTAAACAAAGTCAAAATAGTTATTGTCAAGATGGTCGTTACAATAGAAACCACAATGAACGATGGAAATGTATTAAATGGCTTTCCTCCAAAAAGAAGTGGCCAATCAATAACAGCAGCATAGTACATTCCACCGATTATGGCTGTTACCCCAAATAATCCGTAAAAAAAGGCTGCCGTAGTTATGTTGGTTTTATTCTTCATGCCATGCAAAATCTCATGAATGGGGTAGGGCGTATAAACTTCTTCAATGACGACCCCTTTCTCCAAGGCTTTCTCGAAGGCATCGACAAGCGTATGCTCGTTGTCAAAAACACCTATTAAATATTTTTTATTCGTAATCATGGTGGCCAGGTTTAAGGTGATCACTTTGCTGGGTATTGTATTTTGAAATCATTTTAACTTCGGCGATGGCAATCTGCGGAATGTAACGGAAGAACAATAGTACTCCGGCAGAGAACATTCCAAGTGTACCAATAAAGAATCCGATTTCAATCCATGTTGGATGATATTCGGCCCAACTTGCAGGTAAATAGTTTTTCGAAAGTGATGTTACCACAATATTGAAACGTTCGAACCACATACCCAGATTGATGAAGAGGGAAATTACAAAAACTACCCAAAGGTTGCGGCGCACTTTTCGCGACCAGAATAACTGTGGTAAAAGGGCATTGAAAATAAACATTCCCCAGAATTGCATGGCGTAATCACCGGTAATCCTGTTTTTGAAGAAGGTGTACATTTCATATTCAGAACCTGAATACCAGGCAATGAATATTTCAGTAATGTAAGCGGTTCCCATGATGAGGGAGATAAAAACCAGGATACGACAAACGGCGTCAACATGGTTTTCAGTAATGAAATCACCCATGTTATACAATTTCTTCATCAGGGTAACCAAAGTTAAAACCATGGCAAATCCTGAAAAAATAGCTCCAACCACAAAGTACGGAGGGAATAAGGTGGTATGCCAGCCCGGTTCTACTGAAACAGCAAAGTCGGTGGATACAATGGAGTGAACCGAAACTACCAAAACGGCAGCAATTCCACCCAAAACAAAAGCCAAACCTTCGTACCGCAACCATTCGCGCGATGATCCAACCCAACCGAATGCAAAGAAACCGTAAACAGCTTTTTTAATTTTCGATTTGGTGGTATCGCGGATCGTAGCAAAATCAGGAACCATTCCGAAATACCAGAAACTGGCCGAAATCAACAGGTAGGCCGAAATTGCCATAAAGTCCCAGAAAAGCGGTGAGTTAAAATTCACCCATAAAGGTCCCCGCGTATTTGGATAAGGGAAAATAAAGAAGAACAACCAGGGACGTCCCATGTGCATCAGCGGGAACAATGCGGCGCAAAATACAGCGACTACAGTCATTGCCTCGGCAGCGCGGTTAATGGCGGTTCTCCATTTCTGACGTAAAATCAGGAGGAAAATCGAAAAGGCCGTTCCTGCATGTCCGATACCGATCCACCAAACAAAATTGATGATTTCCCAACCCCAGGCCACAGTACTGTTAACACCCCATGTGCCAATACCCTGAGTCAGGGTGATGTAAACACTTTTGACTCCCAGAGCAAGCATCACCAAACTGATTCCCATTGAAATGTACCACCATTTCGGCACTTTGGCATCAATGGGTGCAAGAATCTCCTGCGAAATCTGACTGAGCGTTTTCTCTCCGTCAATAAGTTTTCCTCGTATGTCCGTTTTGTACATAATCCGATCTATTTGCTTTGATTATTGATCATGCGTTTGTATTTCTTACTTTAGTCAGGTATCCAACCGACGGTAAAGTATGTAATTCTTCTAATAAATGGTAATTGCGCTGGTCTTTAAACAGCTTCGAAATGCGGCTCTCCGGATTTTCGAGATCACCAAAAATAATGGCATTTCCCGGACAAGACTGCGAACAGGCAGTTTTGATTTCTCCTTCAGCAATTGCACGTCCTTCCAATTTGGCCAACTGTTTTTTCTCCTGAATACGTTGTACACACATCGAGCATTTTTCAACCACCCCACGCGAGCGAACCGTTACGTCCGGATTCAGTACCATGCGACCCAAATCGCTGTTCGAGGCGAAGTCGAATCTGTCGTTCTTCACATACTGGAACCAGTTAAACCGTCGAACTTTATAAGGACAGTTGTTCATGCAATATTTCGTACCAACGCACCGGTTGTAGGCCATCTGATTCAAGCCTTCTTCACTGTGAGGCGTTGCTGCAACCGGGCAAACATTCTCGCAAGGCGCATTTCCGCAATGCTGACACATTACCGGTTGGAAAGAAACTTTCGGGTTTTCCGGATTTTCAGAATAATACCGGTCAATTCGTATCCAGTGCATGATTCTTCTATTTCGAACCTGCTCTTTACCAATTACCTGAATATTATTTTCGGCCTGACATGCAATGGCGCAGTTACCGCACCCGGTGCACGAATTCAGGTCAACAGCCATTCCCCAGTGATGCCCGTTATAAACCGGAGCTTCATATAATGTTACTGATTTCGACTCGTGTTCGGCCTTCAACTCGTTTCCTGAAACCGGATTTTTGATGTATTCATCCAAAGTGGTTTCTCGCACGATTGGGCGACCTTCCATCGAGTAATGTGTTTGCGAAATAGCCAGTTCAAACACTTTTCCCGGAACTTTCTCAACTTTTACTGAAGTCAGAAAATATTGACGAGTTCCATTTTCGGTTCCTACGACCGGGTATAAATTCGTTCCGGTTTTTTCACCTACTTTTCCGGCAATTTCACGTCCATAGCCAATAGCAACCGAAATGGTATCTTTTGCCTGGCCTGGCTGAACAAACACCGGAAGTTCCATGCCATTTACCAGAATGACATCTTCGTTTTTCAGACCATTTTCAGCTGCATAGGCAACAGGTACGGCAGCAAAATTGTCCCAACTGATTTTCGCAACCGGATCGGGCAATTCTTGCAACCACGGGTTATTGGCAAGTTTTCCGTTGCCAATACCTACGCTTTCGTAGAGGACAACTTCAATTCCTGAAGCAGCGCCTTTTATCTGGCTTCCTGCCTGAGAAAGTCCTTCTGAAGAATACTCCAGCTTTGATTCCTGAACAGTTTCGAAAACTCCATTTTGAAGTGCAGTATTCCAGAACATACGGAAATCTGTTGTATTTTTTTGTTTCGTAAATTGATTTTCTTTCCAGAAACCTTTTATGTAATCACGATAATTAATGTCGCCGCCCGTCCATTTTAACAAAGTTGCCTGAGCCTGACGGCTATTGAATAATGGAGCAATTACTGGTTGCGAAAGACTGTAAATACCTGCTTTGGGTTCCAGATCGTTCCAGCTTTCCAAAAGATTACTCTCGGGTAAAATATACTGGCAAAGTGCAGTAGTTTCGTCGGGCCGTTCCGAAAATGAAACGCTCAAACCTGTTTTTTTTATGGCCTCAGCAAACTCTTTTCCTTTCGAATGGTCGTAAACCGGATTGGCACTCCAAACCAGTAATGCTTTTACATTCCCGGCTTTCAGATCAGAAAGTAAGCCGTCCATTTTCAGATCAATGCCTTGTTTGGTCAGGAGCGGATTTTCAAGACCAATGGTTTGTCCGAAATTGCCCAACAGCTGGTTGATTCCATTGATGAGCACCTGAATGTTGACATCATTGCTTCCTGAGATTACAATGCTTTGCTTTTCATTTTCCAGAAGATCTTTTGCCAGATCGGTAATATTAACTGACGATTGCACTCCGGAAATTACCTGACCGCCTTTTGTTTTGGCAATTGAATTGTACAAAGCCAGAACGATTGCTCCCTCTTCCGAAGGTTTGATCGGGAAACGGACATCGGCATTCGAACCGCTCAAAGTCATGCCTGATTCAAACTGATAATGGCGAAGCATTTCCTTTCGGCCATCCTGCAACTGACGGGCTGCGGTGTATCCTTTGGTATATTCAACAGTCGAAAGCCAGCTTCCAAGAAAATCGGCTCCAAAACTGACAACAACTTTTGCGTTTTTAAACTTATAATCAGGAATAAATGCCGATCCAAAACTTTTTTGGTTCGCCTGTAATATTCCGGAAGCAGAAATAGGATCGTATTGAATCCATTCGGTATTGATTTGTTTTTCGGCAAATTTCCGAATGATTTCTTTGGTCGAAGGAGAAATGATGGTTGAACTGAGAAGAACAACTTTTCCAGACTGAGACTGCAAAATAGCTAATTGTGCGATGATTTCTTCATCAGCCTTCTCCCAGGTAATTTCCTCTCCATTTTTCGATGGCCCTTTAAAGCGTGCATCATCATAAAGATTGAGAACCGATGCCTGCATCCGGGCACTTGTTCCTCCCTGAGAAATGGAGCTCAGTGTATTTCCTTCTATCTTTATCGGACGGCCATCGCGAACTTTTACGACAATACTTCCATACTCATTTCCTTCAAAATATGAAGATGCATAATAATTGGCGGTACCCGGATTAATTTCATCAGGTTTAACCAGATAGGGAATTGCTTTGTCAATCGGCCTCTTGCAACTGGCAACTAGAGAAGCAGCTGCAATGCTGAATCCAAATGTTTTCAGAAAATCGCGGCGCGATGAGCCATTCAGGTCATCATCACCTTTCATCAACATGCTTTTTTGCTTGGCTTCTTCCCGCACTTCGGCACGGCGCAATTCTTTTGGATTGGCAAGTTCTTCTATACTTCTCCAGTATGTCTTCATTTATTCTATTTTATCAAATAATTAATCTAACTAATTTAGAAAATAGGAATAGGAAAAAAGGAAAGGTTGTATTTTGATTTTACTCATTTCTCATTCCTTATTTTTTATGTTGTTACTACCTACAAATCCTGAATTTGAAATTCTCCATTCCGTCCGGGAAAAGACATTGACCTTAATCAGTGTTAACTCGCGGACGAAATTCGGGGTTCTTCCTTTCCCCGGGCTACCAATATGCCGCTCCTATGGAGCTGGCTGAGAACTGAACACTGCGACGGTAAACTAAAAACTTGCAACCTGGAATTTGGAACTTCTCAATAATGGCAACGCATACAATCATTCGCACCGATATCAACTGCCCTGATGGTGTCAATTTTACCACTTTTCAGCTCATCATGCAATTTCAAATAATTGTCGTAATAGGCATTATCTTTGAAGTTTACCTTGGTTTCGCGGTGACAATTGATACACCAACCCATTGATAAGTCGCTGGTTTGTTTCATGATATCCATTTCCTGAACCTGCCCATGACATTTCTTGCAATCGACTTTTGCCACGCCAACATGCTGTGCATGACTGAAGAAAACATGATCGGGTAAATTATGCAAACGCACCCATTCTACTGGTTTCTTTGTTTCATAGGCTTCAACAACTTTAGAGATTTCAAATTTTCCTGAATTTGCACCTTCACGAACCAAAACATGGCAGTTCATACACAATTCGACTGCTGGAATTCCTGCAGATTTACTAAACTCCACGGTGTGATGACAATATTTACAATCAATTTTATTTCCGTCGACATGTACTTTATGCGAAAATTTGATGGGCTGATTGGGAGCATAGTTTTGCGAGCGTCCTAAACGAATGGCCGCTTCAGCAACCATTTTAATCTGAAAAGTTACAGTTATTAATAAAACAATAACTGTGACAGCGCGGTATTTGATTTTATGAAAGAAAATAAGATCGAGTAATGCCAATGTCATGAAAAGTCCTAAGAGAAGAAAGATTACAATCTGATTAATCGTTGGCCCTTCGTTATGAGAACTGGTAATGGCCATTTCATCTAAATACATTTTCACCTTTTTAAGATCTTCTTCTTCAATCTTAAAATCTTTGTGCGAGGCTTCCATCTTTTTGCCGACGGGTTCCATCACAGCGCTCTGAAATTCTAAAAAATCTTTGCCTGAAAACTTTAAAGCAATATCAAGCGCCGAAGGATTCCAATTTAATGTATCTGATGGGTGGAGAATGTGGCACGAAACACAGGATTCAAATTTGCGGTTAACCGGAAGTAAACCTTTAAAAAAACGCTCGCCGCGTTGAATATCCACATGCGAATGATCTTCTGCAATTTCATCGGGATTCTCATCTGAAGACGATGCCAGAACAGGTGAAAAATTGATAAATATTAAGGATAAAAACAATACAGAGCCAAATGTTTTCAAACGCACAGAGAGATTCCGGAGAAGAATAAGTTTTCTCATTCCAATAGGTTTAGTATTTAATATATGATGAATCCATTTTTAAAACTATCCAAGTTAAACAACCAAATGCAAGATTGGTTTCTAAGCCTAAATATAAAAAAATAAGAGACAGATAATCTGAATTCCGGCTAAGAATTGTCGCAAAGCTGAAAATAGGATTAATTCGTTGACATTTAAGCCTATTTTGGATTACAAAATAAGCTATTAATTAGATTCACTCAATGAATTTATTTTATTATTCGATAAATTCGATTAAAGTCTTTTTGTTGCTGTCAAAATTCAAGATTAAAAAATTGATTTTCAAGAAAAAATTAGTGTAGAATTCAGTTATTATTATCTTTAATGCAAAATAATAGAGTTTAGTCCGAATGCATAAACAGTTTTTATCCATCTTGTATATAGATAGTGATCCGACATCGGTTAAACATACGATGAAGCTATTGGAATCCAATCCTTTGACTTCAAAGGTTGACCATGTTGCTGATTCCGATCTTGCACTTCTAAAGATTATCAGGAGAAGTCCGGATATTGTTTTTATGGAATATCCTGTTCGCGGAAACGCAGGAGTTGAGCTCATCGAATTTATAAAAACAAAATTGTTGGAGACCACTATTGTATTTATCTCTGATTCAAAAATGCATGCTGCGGCAGCTATTCGAAACGGCGTATTTAATTTTTTTATAAAACCTGTCAATGAGCTGGAGCTAGCTGTATTTATTGATAAAATTCATTTGTCAAGAAGGATAAATAATACGGAAAGATTAACTCAGATGATTGAGCAAACGTATGAGGCTACAAGACTTAAACTTCAGACAACAAGAGGTTATCTACTTATTAATCTTGAAGAAATAATATATTGCAAGGCTGATGGTGTTTACACACAGTTATATTTAACAAACAATCGGATTGAGACGAGTTATATGTTTGTTTCGAAAGTTGAAGAAATTCTTAAGCCGTTCAATTTTATGAAGATAAATCGGTCTTGTATTATTAATGTGCGATATCTTCGTAAAGTATTCAGAGATAACGGTACTATCATCTTGTCGATAAATGGTAAAGAATATGAGGTAAAAGGGTCAAAACAATCTGTACGGATACTAAGTCGGATAGAAACTGAATAATGCAACAATGGATTTTCAAAATGTATCAGCCATAATCATCGATGATGAACCGGATGCAATTAATCTTCTGGTCTTATACCTGCGACATCATTCAAATGTACTAGTTTCTGGTACCGAAACGAATGCGATAAAAGGTCTTGCATTAGTAGGGGAGACATTGCCCGATTTGGTGTTCCTCGATATCGATATGCCTGATATGAATGGACTTCAAGTTGCGAACAGCATTCACTCCGAAAATTTTCATTCCGAAATTGTTTTTACGACTGCTCATCAGCAATATGCATACGAAGCAATGGGAGTTGAACCTCTTGATTTTTTGATCAAACCTTATTGTATTGAGGATATTGATCTTGTTATGCAAAAATACAGGGCGAAGGTTGAAAAGAAGAAGCTGGAACAAAAATTTGATAAATTTCTTTATTCTCAACCTATTTCGCCCAAGATTAAACTTCCGGCAAGCCACGGAGTTGTTATGGTTGAAATCAAAGATGTCGTACTCATAAAATCAATAGCAAATAAATGCTCACTTCATTTACAGGACGGAACCATCGAGATCATAAACAAGAATCTCAATGTGCTGATTGATATGCTTAATTCTTCCGTTTTTTTCAAGTTGAACCGTTCAAACTATATTAATCTCAATTACCTGACACGCATCGATAAAAAGACTAATATCTGTTTCCTGAGTTTTAATCAAACGGTATATGAAGAAGCAATCACTAAAGATCAGATTCTATACTTCGAAAAATTAGAATTTTTCCCTGAGATTAAATCCCAATAATTTTACTCAATCTTTTGGGGTTTATCGACCAATGTTTCCAATAATGCAAAATCAATGACCTCCTGAATGGTATTGACGTGATGAAAATTTAATCCGTTTATATAGGCATCTTTAATTTCTTCCAGATCTTTCCGGTTAGCTTCCGACAAAATAATTTCTTTGATACCAGCCCGTTTTGCCGCCAGAATTTTCTCTTTGATGCCTCCAACAGGTAAAACTTTACCACGTAGAGTAATTTCACCGGTCATTGCAAGATGTTTACGAACTTTTCGCTGCGTAAATGCTGAGGCAATTGAGGTGACCATGGTTATTCCGGCTGATGGGCCGTCTTTGGGGATTGCACCTTCAGGAACATGAACATGAACATTGTACTTGTCAAAAACTTCAGGATTAATTCCGATTTGTTCGGCATGAGAGCGGAGGTATTCCAATGCAAGCATGGCCGATTCCTTCATCACATCACCCAGATTTCCAGTCAAAGTTAATGCTCCTTTGCCTTTGCTTAAACTGGTTTCAACATATAAAATCTCACCGCCAACGGCTGTCCACGCCAGGCCTGTTACCACACCTGCAAAATCATTGCCCTGATAAATCTCTTTCGAATATTGCACAACTCCAAGGTATTCCCGGACATCAGCTTTGGTCAGGTTCTTGTTGTAATCTTCCTCAAAAGCAATCTTTTTAGCAATCCGGCGTGCAATGCGTGCAATTTTCTTATCCAAATCACGAACTCCCGATTCACGTGTGTAATTCTCAATAGTGTGTTGAATAATCTCATCAGAAAACTCAATGTAAGACTCGCCTACACCATGGTTTTCAAGCTGTTTTGGGATTAAATGCCGTTTCGCAATCTCGATTTTCTCTTCAACCAAATATCCGCTAACCTCGATCAGTTCCAGCCGATCGCGTAAGGCTGGCGCAATGGTATTCAATGTGTTGGCCGTTGCAATAAACATGACTTTCGATAAATCATATTCCATTTCAACGTAATTATCATGGAATTCGAAATTTTGTTCCGGATCCAATACTTCGAGCAAAGCAGAAGCCGGATCGCCGTGAAAATCTTTCGACACTTTATCGAGCTCATCCAAAATAAAGACCGGATTCGATGATTTCGCCTTTTTTATATTTTGCAGAATGCGCCCCGGCATTGCTCCAATATAGGTTTTACGGTGTCCGCGAATTTCGGCTTCATCGTGCAAACCGCCTAAACTCATCCGGATGTAATTTCGCCCGAGAGCTTTGGCAATCGACCTTCCGAGCGAAGTTTTTCCTACTCCCGGAGGGCCGTATAAACACAAAATCGGCGATTTCATGTCGTTCTTTAATTTCAAAACGGCAAGGTGCTCCAAAATGCGTTCTTTTACTTTTTCGAGTCCGTAATGATCTTCGTCGAGCACGATGGCCGCGCGTTTCAGGTCAAAAATATCTTCGGTATATTCATTCCACGGGAGGTCGAGCAGCGTCTGGCAATAGGCAAATTGAACCGAATATTCGCCAGCCGCCGGGTTTAAACGCGACAGTTTGTGTACTTCTTTTCCAAAATGTTTTGCGGTCTCCTCGGTCCATTTTTTCTCTTTTGCCCGTTCTTTAAATTCAAGAATTTCCTGTTCTGCCGGATTTCCGCCCAATTCATCCTGAATGGTTTTTATTTGCTGATTCAGCAAATATTCGCGCTGTTGCTGATCGAGTTCTGATTTTACTTTGGTCTGAATATCGCGTTTGAGTTCGGCCATTTGAACCTCGCGAACCAAGTAGCTGATGGCCTGAATACCACGTTCTTTAATGTCGCCAATTCCAAGTAAAATTTGCTTCTCTTCAACTTTTAGGTCAGTATTCGAACACACAAAATTGATGAGGAAAGTAGAATTTTCGATGTTTTTAACGGCAAACGAAGCTTCCGGAGATATGTGCGATGAGTATTGTGCAATTTTGATTGAAAGATCTTTCAGGGACCCGACCACTGCTGAAAATTCAACGGAATCATCCTGTGGCTGCAAATCTTCCATCGGGTTGATCCTGGCTTTTAGGTAGGGAAACTCCTGGGTATAATCGATGACTTCGAATCGTTTCTTGCCCTGAATAATCACAGAAGTTGTACCATCGGGCATTTCCAGAATTTTGAGTACCTGAGCGATGGTTCCGGTTTGATACAAATCATTCTGAAGCGGATCGTCAACACTCCCATCTTTCTGAGAAACAGTTCCTAATAAACGATTTCCACGATATACTTCCTGTACAAGTTGAAGCGATTTTTGCCGTCCAACAGTGATCGGCATCACAATTCCAGGGAACATGACCGTATTTCGCAAAGGTAAAATCGGCAAAATGTCAGGAACATCAGCATGGGTTAATTCCGAATCGTTATCAGTTAAAATTGGAATGAAATCGGAGTCGTCGTCTATAATACTGGAAATTAAGAAATTATGCATAATATGTTTTTTCGCTTTCTATTAAATCGGGTAAATTGCTCATGTCATGCTGACCGATTAGAGTCAGGATGAAACAATAGCGCTGAATTTTGCAATTGCCATGCCAAAAGTTGGCAGGACAAGGCGGTTGATGAATAAAGATATTAGTATTTACGGTATGTTTGCGTCAGTTCGAACACTTTTGCAAGTATTTCCTGATCTTCAGGAGTAAAAACAAGATTTCGCCGTCCCATCACTTTGGTGGCTGTTTTAAATACTTCCTGCAGACGGTTCAGTTGGTATCTTTGCGCACCTCCATCTGAAAAAGAAGGAACAAAATTACGAAGGTATCCCGTTCCGTGAATGTTGCAGCAGATACCGACTATCGTTCCGGCATTGAACATGGCATTGATCCCGCATTTTGAATGATCGCCCATGATTAAACCGCAAAACTGCAATCCGGTACTCAAAAAGCGATTGGTTGGATAATTCCATAATTTCACCTCAACATACGAATTCTTCAGATTGGAAGTATTCGAATCGGCACCCAAATTACACCATTCACCAATGACCGAACATCCCAGAAATCCATCGTGACCTTTGTTTGAAAACCCCTGAATATTAACGGTATTGAGTTCTCCGCCAATTTTTGAATTTGGGCCAACTGATACCGGTCCGTAAATTTTTGCACCCATATTAACCGTTGAATGTTCTCCCAGTACAAATGGACCGCGAATCAAACTGCCTTCCATAATCTCGGCATCGGACCCAATATAAATTGGACCTGTAGAAGCGTTTAATGAGGCAAAGGTGATTTTGGCACCTTTCTCAATAAATATATTTTCAACACCTTGAATGTAACAAGATTTCGGAATGGGTTCTGAAGTGCGTCCTTGTGTGATCAGCTCGAAATCAGCTTGAATTTCAACTGAATTACGGGTGAATAACTCCCATGAATTGGAAAGTATGGTGAGTTTTTCGTCACTTTCAAGCCATTCAATTTCAGGAAGATCGCTGATAGCGAAGTCCAGCCCGGATTGTTCTGTTCGTAATGCAACGATCCGTTCTCCGCAAATGATTCCCTGATTCTTTTTCAGGTTTAAAACCAAATCGGCAACTGTTTGATTTGGACAAACGTGGCCATTCAGGAGAATTGTTTCTCCGGATTGATGAAATGGATATTTGAATGAAAGGTATTCCTGAGTTTTCCAGGAAGTGATCGAAGTTGAAAGTCTTTTCTCCCATTTTTCGCGAATGGTGAGTATGCCAATTCGTAATTCGGAAACCGGTTTTGTGAATGTTAGCGGCAGTAATTGATTTCGGTAGTTATCATCGAACAGACAATAGTGCATCATGATTCTGGATTTTGGGATTGTATGAAACTAAAAAAGCTCCGCGATGCGAAGCTTTTCTGATATTTTTTTGATACCGAATTATTTTTTCCGGTTGTCCATATGCTTTCCGTATCTGGTCATGAATTTATCAACACGACCTGCTGTGTCAACCAATTTCATTTTTCCGGTATAAAATGGATGCGACATACTTGAAATTTCAAGTTTTATAATCGGCATCTCAACTCCGTCAATTGTTTCTACTTCTTTGGTATTAACAGTCGATTTCGTGATGAACACATGACCGTTTGACATATCTTTGAATGCAACAGTACGATAATTTGCTGGATGTATCCCTTTTTTCATTTTATTCTCTTTTACTTTTGTTTTTAAGGCTTGCAAA